>JBAQNZ010000018.1:0-3010 GCA_049304275.1 Candidatus Microsaccharimonas sp.
CTTTGGCATGATTCAAGGCTTCGTTGACTGCTTTGTCCGATGCAGTTGTCATACGGTCGGTGTGGAATTCAACCGTCGGACCGGCTATCTCGAGTAGTTGCTGGTGCTGACTGCCGTCACCAAAGACACGTAGTTTGACGCCGAGTTTTGTCGCTGCTGCTACAGCAAGGTCAATTCGTTTATAGGGGACTTGTCGTCCAACTGTCACGTAATAGTCACCACGAGTACGAGCTGGGTCGAATCGCTTGATATCAATTGGCGGGTGAATAATCGTTGAAGGTTTGTCATAGTACTTCTTGATACGTTTTTGGACTTCGGTACTGTTCGCGATCATGACATCCATGTTTTGGGCTGCCCGATAATCTAACTTTCGCTGATGGGGCATAAAGATAGGGATGAGGATTTTCACTAGCCAGTTGAGCTTTCCAAAGCCAGGATCTTTTTTGTATTCATCATAGTGGCTCCAGTAATAACGAACAGGGGTGTGGCAGTAACAAATTACTACTTGGTCGGGACGAGTTTTACGAATGTGCTTAGACTCGGCAATACTACTGACAATAATGACGTCGTATTCATTAAGGTCGAGGGCACGAAAGGCCCAGACGCGAATAACAGGAAACCATTTATGAAAGCGACGCAGGAACTTAGGGAAGCGTTGAATCCAAGTTGTACGGATGTCTAGGCCATCCATGACCTGTGCGAGGTTCTTATCTGGCTCGTAGACGGAACTGTAGATTGGGGCGTTAGGGAAGGCCTCGTGCAGGGCCATGACGACACGTTCAGCTCCGCCGTAATTAGTCAGCCAATCGGTAACGATCGCGATCTTTGGTTTTGCCATGCGTATTACTTTGCTCCGCGACCCTTTAGGACGACGAGGACAGTCTTAAACAAGATCTTGATATCTAACCAGAATGTCCAGTTTTGGGCGTAGAAAAGTTCCAGCTCGATTCGTTCATCGAAACTAAGCTCGCTACGACCCGACACTTGCCAGAGGCCAGTCACGCCTGAACGAACACTGTGCAGTAAGGCGGCACGGCTTTTACCAAACTTTACTTCTTGGGGCAGGATAGGGCGAGGACCTACGAGGCTTAGGTCGCCTTTGAGGACGTTGAATATCCCCGGCAGTTCGTCGATTGACGTACGGCGAAGGAAGCGACCAAATCCGTTCACGCGGGGGTCCACTGATACTTTATGTTCGCGCTCATACTCTTCGGCCAGTTCGTCGCGGCCCATGGCACGGAATTCGGCGGCGTCGTCAACGTTCTTTGAATCAAACCCTTTGATATGGGTCATTGAACGGAACTTCAGCAGGTCAACCGGTTTTGAGAATTGTGACAAGCGCTCGTTTCGATAAAAGATCGTTCCCGGGTTAAGGATTTTCTGCAGGATGATGACGACAAGGAACAGTGGCGACAAAAGAATTACCAAAATCAGACTGACGGTGAAGTCAAAAATACGTTTTATGATTGCGCCCCAGCCAACCAGTGGTGTTTGATAAACGGTAATCATCGGATAGCCGAGGAAGACGTCGACCGTATTTTTACCCGAATAGAATTCAGATTCTGACGGGACAAAACTGTAATCAATGTGATGTTGCTGTGCTGTCGTCAGAATTTTTTGGTTTCGTTCAACCGACTCGTATAGGTCGGTTTGGATGATGGCAGTAATACTGTCTAGTTCAACATTCTTTAAGGCTTCTTCGACCCGTGAGTAGTGATGGGCATTGAATTCGTCTGGCAGAATTTTCTTTGGTCCAGCGATCGCGATGACTTCGTACCCACTGCGAGCGGTATCGGCAAGTGTGCGAGCGATGTCACTGGTGGCACCAGATGAACCGATCAGTAGGACGCGCTTGGTTCCTTTACCGTAGCGGTAGCGAATCGTTCGAATCAGGCGCATGATTTCTCGTTCGATAACAATCAGGAAGAACGAGCCGACCAGGGCGTAGACGGCGACCAGTCGGGCGGGGAAGATGCTTTTATCACTGATATATTCCCAACCGATGACGAATAGGATACCAATAAATGAACCGATAGCAATCTTTGCCCATTCAACGAGACGACGGTTATAGGTGTCAGGCCGATATAATCCGATAACCGCAAAGATAAAGATCCAGAAGGGAACGATCAGTAGGAACGACAGTAGATAGTCGTAGGCATATATATTGTGTAGCAGTGGGCGAGGGTCATATTGTACTCGGGCAACATATGCGAGAACAAAAGTAGTGATAAGGACCAGGGCGTCGATAATTATCAGGATGAAGCTGTACAGCTTGCTATTTCGGTGTGGCATAAGTAAGGATTATTATAACATGACGAAGCGAGACTATCAGAGTGCGTGCACTCGGATAGCGAGCGAGGAAGTGTTATGTTTACATAACACCTTTTGGGGTACACTAAGAGCTACGAATGGCTACAAAGCAACCAAAACTAGGATTATTGGATACAGTATTTGTCGGTCTGTTACTGGTTATCTTCGGAGGGATTGTCCTACATGCACCACTAAGCGTGGGTTTTAGCGCTCTATTCCCATCTGCCGAGATTGTGATTAAATCCTGGAAGGAAGTTTTGCTGATTGTTGCGATAGCTGTCGGGGCGGCTGTTTTGGTGAGGCGCAAACAAATTGCACTTTTGAAACAACCACTGATTCTGTTGATCGCGGCCTACGTTGCGCTCCATCTGCTATTATTGCCCCTCGAGTGGCACGGTGTGTTGCCCGCTGCCGCTGGCTTGCTGATTGATCTGCGTTACCTGATCTTCTTTGTCTTGGTATATCTGGCAATATCGATGTACCCGAGTCTTCGTCGGACATTTGTGAAAGTATTTATTGCGGGTGCGCTAGTGGTTGTAGGATTCGCCATCTTACAAGTGACGGTACTACCCAACGATACATTGAAGTACATTGGCTATGGCGAGAGTTCGATCATGCCGTATCTCACGGTAGACGAGAATCCAGACTATATTCGCATCAGTAGTACCTTGCGGGGTCCAAATCCGCTGGGTGCCTATGC
>JBAQNZ010000019.1:0-2043 GCA_049304275.1 Candidatus Microsaccharimonas sp.
TCTGATCAATATGAAGGCATCAAAGCGCCTCACTTTGTACAGATGGTACGGACCCAGCTCGAGTCTGAGCTAGGCAAGGCAACCGTCGGTAAGGGTGGTTTATCTGTTACCACGACGCTCGACCTCCGTATTCAGGACAAGCTCGAAGAAGCGATGACTGCTATGTTCGCCTCTGCAACGCCGACAATCGCTGGCTTTAGTAACGGTGCCGCAACAGTCGAAGATTCACAAACTGGTCAAATTGTCGGATTGGTTGGTAGTCGTGACTTTAAATATGAAGGCTTTGGCCAAGACAATGCAGCCATCGCCTATATCCAACCTGGTTCATCAATTAAACCATTAGTGTACTCTCAATTGTTCGAACAAAAACCATCAGGTCAACAGAACTACGGAAGTGGGAGTATCCTTGTCGACGAACCAATTGATGCATTGTACGGCGCCAAGCTTCAGAATGCTGACCGTCAGTACAAGGGGTCATTACCTATCCGTATCAGCCTGGCAACCTCTCGTAACGTTCCGGCCGTAAAAGCGATGGCTATCAACGAGACGTATAAAAAGGGTTCAACACTTGATACGATCCGTAACATGGGTGCAAATAGTTACTGTACGGTCGGTGATGACCAGACCGCTGGCCTGTCACTCGCAATCGGCGGCTGTGGCCTGAAACAGGTTGACCTAGTCAACGCCTACGCCTCAATTGCTCGCGGTGGCGTGTACAAACCACAATCAAGTGTTCTGGAAGTAAAGAATAGTTCCGGCGAAACACTCAAAAAATGGTCAGATACTGCTGGTAAGCAAATCGTCAGTGCTCAATCTGCCTACATCCTCACCGATATCCTTAGCGATGGAAACGCCAGTGCTGCACTGGGTAGCTACGCAGCAAAAAACATACCTGGTGTAAAGACAGCAACCAAGACTGGTACCTCTGACAAGGGCGGAAATGCCAAGGACCTTTGGATGATGAGCTATAGCCCTGTATTAACTATGGGCGTATGGCTAGGTAACCCAGATACCACTATCTTGAAGCAAGGGACTTCGTCACTCGGTAGCCCGATTGTCGCCAAGGTTATGGAATTCGCACACAAAGAAGTCTATGCCAAAGATGGTAAGTGGAAATCAGGTGACTGGTTCACCCAACCTGCCGGCATTCAACGTATTGGTAATGAGGTCTACCCGTCTTGGTGGAACAAAAGCCAAGGTCAATCAAACGCCAAACTCACCTTTGATAAATTGTCACGAAAGAAAGCGACTAGCTGTACTCCAGAAGCCGCTAAGATCGAGCTGGACGTTATCAAAACTACCGATCCAATCACCAAGAAGGACGTTTACAGTAACCCAGATGGTTACGACTCAAGTAAGGACGATGACCAGCATAGCTGTTCAGATACTGCCCCATCTGGCACTCTGAATGTAGTCAAGATACCATCAACGTCGGACTACACTATTTCTGGAACGGTATCAAATGGCACCTTCGGTTTCGGTAGTGCAACAATTACGATCAACGGAGCTGCAGTGCCAGGTTGCACCATAAGTAACACAGGACCATTCAGTTGTATCTACACAGATGGAACGTCAGGACAAAATGTCGTACTTACCATTCTCGATGCCGGCTACTACGGCGCCAGCGCAACCAAGACGATTCCTTAGCGATCAACTAGCAATACTTAAATGAGCTTCCTTAACGGAGGCTCATTTCATACTAGTGTCTATCAGTAAAGCAAATAACTATCACTCCACTCTATCGACCGGGCTCTCTTTAGTCGATTTCGTGGAGTAATAATTATTTGCTAGCGACAAAGATGTCCGTACGATTGAGTCGACTAAAAAGAGCCCGTCGATGAAATCGTACGGACTCTTTGTCGCTTGTATAGTATTATTGCTTGTTAGCTAACTCAATCAAGCTATCTTCGTTGTTTCGTCGACGCTTATTCTGCGGCTGTGGCCCACGACGATTATTATTTCGGTTAGCCTGTGGCTGCTTCTCGGCCTGTACTTGAGGTTCCGGGGCAACTTTCGGTTGACGACCCTTCGGCTGTGGATTGC
>JBAQNZ010000020.1:0-22057 GCA_049304275.1 Candidatus Microsaccharimonas sp.
GCTGACTTCTCACATACGTCTAACCATGCGTTGAGGGTATCTTCGCCGTTAAACAATAATGACAATGACGAGGTGCCGTTTTGGTCAATAGTGGTTGGTGCGGCTCGGTTCGAGAAAGTAATCTTGCGCTCGTGGTTTAACACGACAAAGCCACAAATTGTCTCATTGAGGGCTGCTTCGATAAGCGCAGGTGGTGTTGCGACTGCCGTGACTGATTCAGACGACGCTACTTTCGCTGGTACGGGTGTATCGGGTGTATCATTGCTAGCAAGTAAATAGATAGTTTGAAGGACACTCTTAAAACCACTTTTTTCAAATCGTTTGTCGTTTGGGTTTGGTGGAGTGGTGTTGGTCGGCTCACCAGCAACATGGATAATAGCTGCTAGGAGGTCTTTGATTGGTCGAGCCACAAACTTGTAGATAATCACTGAGGCAACGACACCAAGTATGGTCTGTGCGACGAGTGTACTCGCAAAGGCTAGTGGGTTACTTTCGAAGAAACCAAGGAAATAAAGCAAGGCGGCTACGGCGATAAGAATGATAACCTGCAACACGATAATAAGGATGGCCGCGCCTCGGCTGAATGATGGCCAGAACTCTTTAGCGAGGCGGTGATCAGCTTTTACAGCCACGAGGCACCTCCTGTATCTGCAGGTACGGCGGTGATCCAGGTCTGCCCACGTGCTAAGGGGACGTCTTTTCCCTCGGCGTCAGTAAAGGTGATCTGTTCAGTCTTGGCAGTTTTTGCCCAGGTAACCTCGTTGACTCCCCCATCTTGGAAGATATATGCGGTGCCACTGCCAATACTATCAATTTGCTGGCGGTAGCCGTCTTCAAAGACAAGACGCATCGGGACTTTCATGACAATGACGACACGAGGGCTGATTTGCCCTTGTTCGCGGTCGGTGTGTGGGGCGCCGGCCTGTGACCTGTCGTAAGTATTAGTAGCCGCATTGTAGACGTACGAACTGTTAAACGATGCACTACTGATAGTGACGTTGACCTGGGTGGCTGTCGGCGTGACGAGTGCTTTTGAATCTTTTCGGGTAAAGCCTTTGAAAGACGAGCTGGTGTAGTCTTTTGCTGCGTTCAGAGCATCGAGCTTTTCAAAACTGGTATAGACGTTATGTGGAGCATAACGATCAGTTGCTCGCCAGTACGATCCGGCGTTAAAGAATTGGTCGATATCACGGTAGTTGCCGTTACGGACCTCTTGCAGGGCTTGGTAGCTACCGCCAATATGCGCGACGCTGGCGTTAAAGGCGGCGATCCAGTCGACATAGTACATGCGTACACTACGCACAGGACCGATCAGTTGTGGCTTTTGTTCCTGATAAATAACGAGGAAACGAGTAATTCCCCCTTCGGCGATCGCTTCAAACACGACACCACTATCCTTTAGGCCAGATTGAGGCCGCGCATCAGGGCTGTTCTCGATCATGATACCAGTGACGGCTTGGGTAGTGGCGGCTTCATCGGTGACCAGGTTACCGGTCAAGGGCGAATAATATTTCACCGGTTCAGGGGCTGGTTTTGGCTTTTCGGCTACCTTGGCTGGTGCAGGGGTGGCCGGTTTTTGGTTAAAGAAATATAAGGCAGTGGCCACTCCACCACTGATAAGGATGACAATAACGACACTAAGAATAATCGCCAACTTCTTGTGACGGCGAAACCAATTCGGTGCTTTGGGGTTGCCCTCTACCCTTTTCATTCGAATCATAACTTAAGCGTTATTATAGCAGAAATAGGATTTAGCTGATAGCGATGCGCAGACGCGCAAGTGTCGTGTCTTTTCCAAGAACCGAGAGCGTGTCATTCAATGCTGGACTAAACGGTGCCCACGAAACGGCAAGACGAATCAGGCTGAACAAAATGCCTGGTTTTTGCCCCGTTGTTTCGAGTAGTTGGTTTAAGGTTTCTTGGATCGCATCGGGGGTAAATTCACTGGTCTCGAGTGCAGTGATAGTCTGCTGTAACAGTGATGATAACTCTTCTTTTGAGGATTTCGCCAATTGTTTGTTTTCTTCAGCCATTGACCAGTTAACTGTAGGTTCACTAAAGAAATAGTCGGTCAGAATTGGCAGATCGGCCAAGGTTTTCATACGGTCCTGCACCAGTGCGAGGACTTGTTTTTTACTCTCTTCACTCGCCTGCTTTGCGGATTCAGGCCAGAAATCTGCGACACGGTTATATAGATCATCGATTGAAAGTAAACGAATATGTTGGCCATTCATCCATTCCAGGCGCTTTTCATCAAAACGGGCCCCGCTACGTTGGACACGGTCGAGTGAAAACTTGGCAATCAGTTCATCAACTGTAAAAATTTCTTGTTCAGTGCCGTCGTTCCAGCCAAGGCTGGCAATAAAGTTGAGCATGGTTTCTGGCAAGTAGCCGTCCTTTAGATAATCGAGGACATCCTTAGCGCCATCACGTTTACCGAGCTTTTTGTTACCTGCTTCGGCGAGGATATGTGGCATGGTAGCAAAAATTGGCCGTTCAATATTCAATGCCTCGTACAAGTTTAAGTAATTTGGCTGGCTCGCGATAAATTCTTGTCCACGAATAATGTGGCTGATCTTCATTTCTACGTCGTCGATGATGTGTGCGAAGTTATAGGTCGGGAACCCATCAGATTTAATCAAGATGATATCGTCGATAACTTCTGGACCAGTCGATAGATCGCCCATGACTTCGTCGTGCCATTGGTATGCTTTTGGATCAGATTTAAATCGGAGTGGCATCGAGCCGTCCCATACTGGCGGGTTTTCAGGACGGTGATTACGGTACAAAAAAGCGCGTTTGTTCGCCCGGGCGTCGTCGCGGAACGCATCCATTTCAGCCGCCGTATAAGGGTCAGCGTAGGCACGGCCAGCGTCAATCAATTTTTGTGCCCAAGCTTTGTAGCTGTCGAGGCGCTCACTTTGTTTATACGGGGCAAATGGACCACCATTGTCTGGTCCTTCGTCGTGAAACAGCCCCAGTGCGTTCAAGCTGACAATGATATGCTCGGCTGAACCCTCCACTTCCCTTTTCTGGTCAGTGTCTTCGAGGCGAAGAATAAACTTACCGTGGTTTTGACGGGCCAATAACCAGGCAAACAGTGCGGTACGCACACCACCAACATGCATAAAGCCAGTTGGGCTGGGGGCAAAACGAGTACGAACAGTATTAGACATTATCTCAAGTATAACAGATTGAGAGAAAATTACAGGCTGGTTGCGATGTGACGAATTTGTTCGCCTGAAAGTGGTGCGGTGCTCTTGATCGTATAGAGAATACTGCCGTTCACCCAAACAACACTACTGTCGTATGAATAAATAGTCAGGCCACGTTCTTGGGTGGTGATGTAGTTATCACCAGCATTTTTGCGGACGACGTTATCAAGGACTGCCGATGAGTCCCACGAGCTACGGGTTTGAGTAATGGTATAGTCGCCAGCACCTGAATTTGAAACGAATCGGAGGGTTACTTCTCCGTCGCGGTAGGTCACGGGTTGCTCAAGCGTAAACCCGTCAGGGCGATATTCAGGATACGTTGCACGGATGCCCGCCCGGGCCGAAGCAAAGCCGACCGATAAACTCGGGAGGTTTGTATACGTCAGGAATGCACCGAGGATCAGGATGGTGAAACAAGCCGTCAGAACAGTAAAACGACGAGACCATTGCATCTTTTTTCGTTGTGTCGGTTGTTTCGCGCTCGGTTTTGCTAGTGCAGTGGCAATAGCCTGATCCTTAATTTGTTTTGGGGTTAGTTCGACTACCTTTGCGGGCATCGAACGACTAAGTGCTTTTGCGACAATTGGATTATTCCGCGCCTTGACGTCAGGGACCTCGGCTTTTTTCGGAGCCACCACCGCTACGGGATGTGCAGCAAAACGAGTGACGTTGCCATGACGAGCAATATCCATATGAACACCTGGTTTTGGGCGCTTGGCGACACTGGCTGGCTTCTTTGCCGAGCGACGGTGTAGCGTGTGAGATCGTTCGGGACTAGCGTGAATCGAGGCGGCCGCAACATGCCCGCTAGGTTTTGGAGCGGATGGTTTTACTGTAGGCGCCTTTGCGACTGGTTTTTTCGGTTCAGCCGTTTTTTCAACCGGAAGTCCAGTCACGGCGTCGTAACGACGACCGTTGATAGTGACTGTTTTATTAGCTTGCATGTTCGGTTGTTTTCCTCGCAGGTAGACTTAGGGTACGAGGAAAAGTATCCTCATACGTTGTGTCTTATATTAGAAGTATCATGACGCTTATGCAAGCCTTGATTAAAAAATGTGCTCAAGGTTGCTATAATAAGCAGGCACATGTTTCGCCGACCTAATAAGAAGCAACTACTGATCCGACGTATTATCGTTTCGATTATTACCGTACTCTCTGTTATTGTGATCGTCACGGGAACGATCCTGTTTATTTTAGGCTATCGCCTGGATAGCGAAAAAGGGCAATTAGAACAAGGTGCCTTGTTGCAGTTTGATTCAAAGCCAAGTGGCGCATCCGTAACGATCGATAGTAAGGCGATAAGTGCCCGTACAGCTACTAAACAGTCAGTTATCGCCGGCCTACATAGCTTTATTGTTACGAAAGATGGTTACGAACCATGGGCAAAGTCGCTCGATGTTAAAGCTGGAACTTTGACCTGGCTGGATTACATTCGATTGGTACCGAAAAATCTAAAGGCCGAGACGGTTGCGACGTATGGTTCGTTATACGGCGAAAAAGCATCACCTGATTTTAAAATGATAATCGTACAAGAAAAAGCTGACGTCCCTACCTTTCAAATCGTTGATATTCGTTCGCCGGATATAAAAACAGCTGCCATCTCACTGCCAACAACAGTGTATAGCGACGCCTCAACTGACGGTGTTGCTCATACATTTTCTCTACAGACTTGGGATGAAGGTGGTCGCTATATTTTGTTGAAACACCTATATAGTGACAAAAATGAATGGATCGTGGTTGATACTCAAAATATTGGCAGTAGTGTGAACATCACTCGATTATTTTCACTGGGCCTGGCGGATGTGAAGTTTTCAGGAACCAGTGGACGAATTCTATATGGATTGGCCAGTGACGGCATCATTCGAAAACTTGACGTGTCGGCTGGCACGATTTCGCGCTCTCTTGTTACGAACGTCAAAAGCTTTGATATTTTTGAAACCAATATTTTGTCTTATGTTGGCACGAACCCAGCTAATGCTAACCAGCAGGTTGCTGGCGTGTACCGTGAAGGCGATGAAACAGCCCATGTGCTGCGCACCGTTGATTCGCTCACAACTTCACTGCTGATCGATGCAACACGTTACTTTAGTGATGACTACATTGCGATTACCGAAGGCCTGAAAGTCACCATGCTAAAGGGACGCTACCCTACCTCCAGCCAAGACGATGCAACCAGTTTAAAACAGTATGCTGAATTTACCGCTCCCTCGAATGTGGATGCTATTTCGTTTAGCTCGGATGGTGACTTCTTGGTGGTCCAATCGGGACTGAATATGATCAGCTATGAAGTCGAATACAAGCGCGAGACACGCACGACGATTGCGACCAGCGAAACCCAGCCACACACGATGCGCTGGTTGGACCCTGCCTACCTATGGGCTACCTATGATGGCCACCTATCGATCCGTGAGTTTGATGGCTCAAACGTACATGTTATCAATGTAGCTGAACCAGTCTTTGACGCGACGTTGACTGAAAATGGACGCTACCTTTATAGCGTGACAAAGTCAGATACAGCTTATCAGTTGCAACGCGTCAAAATGATTCTTGAATAGTTGGTTGCTAACGAGCGCCGAATAATCGTTCAAGTAATGTTGGTGAGTTTCCTGGGATTGATGTCGTCTCGCTGGCTTGGCCGCTGCCTTCAGGCGCTACGGTTGCACTAGCTGGATCTGGGCTGATTTGTTCAGCTGTTACTAACAAACGGTTCGTCGCGGTGCCAAGAGGTGTACACGTAATCAAGGTCAACATAGGTTTGTCAGCGGGATATACCAACTTGTTGACTTCATTTGGTTTAACGACTTCTGTTTTTGTTATGACATAGGTATAGCGCTTACCATTGTAGTTGGCGTATATGCTATCACCAGGTACTAATTTTTCGAGCTGGGCAAAGATAAACTTATAGTTGCCACTATCAAACAAGTCATTACTACTGTGTCCAGCGATAGCGGTATTACCGATCTCGCCTGGATGGCTACTGGCACCTGGGATAGAAAAGTGAGCCACACCCGTTTCCATTGCTTTCATTTGAGAGTCATAGTCGCTACCGACATCGTACATGACCGGTACATCGACGTTGATTTTCGGAATGATGAGGCGTGGATCATTTGTCACGACGACATCGGCATTCGGATCGATGACGATGTTTTGGGGGTTAATACTTCCAGGTGATACATAGGCTTGGACGGTTCCAATAAATACACGGTTGTATTGCAAGAAGATGAAGATCAACACCACTAAAAGGGCTGCTGTAATAGGAATAAAATGACGACTGTGACGAATTTTTGACGCCGATTCTTGAACGCGTCCTAACAGTTTTTGACGAAGCTCAAGGAGGGCTTGGTCGCTCGACAGTTCCTCGGCGGTTTGCTGAGCTTCGGTGGGTTGATCAAGTTGCTGCACAAAGTAACGATCCTCTGGCGACTGCTTATGATCGGCGGTCGCCTGGCTGACCTGATGGGTATAGTAACTCTCGTAATATTTTTGGTAATAATTTTGCCATGCGGTGTGGTATTCCTTCCACTGATCGGCCTGTGGGCTGGGGTGTGGGTTGTGGGTCCGTTCGTACGGATTAGTATCCTCAATTTGTGGTGACACGGTTGGTTGAGTTGCTTGTGTGGGTTCGGGTGATTCACCATTTTTTTCATTGGTTCGACGTCCATAGTCACGACGAGCACCGTATAATGCACTAATCTGCGAACGAATAACGTTCGTTGCTGCTTGGTTCTGAGTTTCGTCGCGAGTTGGCGGCGAAGTACTGCCGCGCGAAGGAGCGGTTGGCAGGTCTCCACCAGGACTGCTTTGATCAGGGTTCATATCTTTATTCCTACTGGTTTCTATTGTACAATACATTGGTACTTCCGACGACCTGTCGGAGCATTTATGGGAAATGATTGGTTCATGGGCGAGTGGCGGAATTGGTAGACGCGCTAGACTCAAAATCTGGTTCTCGCAAGAGAGTGGGGGTTCAATTCCCCCCTTGCCCACCAATCATTCTTTATAAATTAACGGCAGTGACTGCTTTTTGGCCGTACAGTCGCATATGAGTCTTGTAGATTTTGCGTAATGCCTTAGTGGCTGTTTCGATTCGGTCCACGTCTTCACTTGTGGCCTCGCCACTGACTTCATTAATAAGCGCATTTTGTAGCTGGCTAAGTAGTATCCTACTACCGCCGGCAAGTTTGACGGTACTAATGACGGCGATACGTGGATGATAGTGTTTCGTGGTGGTATGTTGCGTCGTCTTGACCTGCACTGGAATCGTTTTTCCGTTGCGCCGTTTTTTTACAATGAAGTCAAAGCGCTGCAAAAGTTCAGAGTCATCAAAATTCTCACCCTGCCTATCTTGCTGGGTCGTTGTCGGTAGTATATTGTAGCGATCTTTCGGGCTTCCGTTAATATCCCGTGCAGTCAGTGCCAGAATGAGAAGTTCGCTCAAATCCCCCCGAAGATCTTCGAGCAGTGGATCGTCGTCTTTCAGGCCAGCCAAGATAGCGCCATCTTGCCACTCACGCAAATAAGCTATGAGTCTGACCGTATCGTGATACACCGACGAGAGGGCCGGTTCTCGATTACCATAGTCATTACCTTCGGCGTCGAGAATGGCTCGGTTGTAAAAAGGGACGGTAAGTTCTTTGATCGCTACTCGTCCGAGTCCAGACGTGTAGGTACCTTGCTGTGCCTTTTCACCAAAAGTATCCATACTTCGCGCGATAACCCAGCGTGCTCTGGGGATATTATGCCCTGCGATGGCGTGATCAAACTCGGCTTCTGTGCGCATAGAGGCTCTACTGCTGGGGATATGAAGGGCAGGCTGCAGTAGGACGTTCATCCATTGTTTATACCACCTAGGTTTTATCGAGGCAACTATACAAGGCTGGTAGTTACTGCTTCGATCAACTTAGACGGATTCCACTGCCAATAGCAAGCAGCCTTTGCTGCAACACTTCCCCGCCAAATTGCCATCGGGTTTGACCACGGCATACTAACGACTTCCCCGCCACTAGCGATGACGATGTGGTCTTTATGTAATACAACGATTGATACCGGATACGTAATGGTAAATTTATGGACGGCTTCAACTAAATTTGTCAGCTGCATACTAAACGTCAGGACCTTTGGATAATAGACCGATTGGAATAGTTTTTGCAGTTGAGCGAATGATATAACCAGTAAAGTGTTCGGTCGTTCGACAATGACTTGGGAGCTGTTTTTGATAAGGTCGATAGCGTCACGCGTTAGTACCAACTGGCCTTCGTAGTGACGAAGAAAATCTTCATAGGCGATCGCTGTTTCGCTACTTCGTCCTGCATCACCAATCAAAAGGATACTCCCCGCCCACGCACCAAGGGCGCTCATTTCAGTGACGGCATCTTTCGTTAGGCTGCCTGAAGGATTGGTCGGTCCAAACACAGCGTCGGTAATTGCGGCTGGAATGGTCTTTTTTAGAACATCGGGTAATAGCACGCGAATCTGCCCGACGCCCGCTTCTCTTGCCACGCCATACGCTTCGGCCACGCCAGCGAAGCCAAGCTTATTCCCACCGATAATACCTAATTTACCTGCCTGTGACCGTTGTTCCGGCTTACTCCATTCGATATCAGGGAATAGTGCGGTTCCGGGCGCCTGTTTTTTCCAATAAGAGTAATCCATGCTAGAAACCTTCAACTTCTACGACATCGTGCGAACAAATCGCATCGGTTTCGTCCAGCTTGAATTGAGCGGATACTTTTTTGCCTTCCAGGACTTGCGGCAACCAGTAGATATCATCGGGCCACATTGCATCATAAGGAATATCGTCGATATGAAACCACTTCGGTGCCATTTCATCACTTTCGGTCGGATCACCCTGCCACTTTGATGCCATGAAAATGTGCACGTGCATGATAGTTGGTTCGCCCTTAAAGAATTCATCAAAGGAAATGTCACCCACCTTTTCGTACTGGGTTGGGGTGATGCCAATTTCTTCTTGAGATTCGCGGATCATAGCAGCCTCGATTGACTCGCCGTCTTCGACTTTGCCACCCACGCCATTCCAACGACCCTCACCAAAGCCACGTTTTTTCATGGCAAGCAGAACCCTGTCACCTTTTCGTAAGAATAGTAACGACAAGGTTTTGGTATTCATCAGATATCCAGTTCGACACTGACCGGACAGTGGTCCGATCCCATGACATTAGGGTGAATTTCGGCGCTAATAATCTTATCTCTTAATGATTTGCTCGCCAGCCAATAGTCGATACGCCATCCGACGTTTCGTTCGCGGGCGCCGCCCCAAGCGGTCCACCAGGTATACGCATCGAGTTGTTTTGGGTGAAGCGTACGAAACGTATCGATAAAGCCGGCCTTGATGATATTGTCCATGCCTTCGCGTTCTTCGGGAGTGAAACCGGCGTTTTTCAGGTTGTCTTTTGGACGTGCGAGGTCGATTTCGGTGTGAGCGACGTTCAGGTCGCCGCTAAATAGTACTGGTTTTGTTTTCTCAAGTTCTTTGACGTGTTCCAGGAATGCTGGGTCCCATTGTTTGTGGCGTAGGCCTAGTCGTTCCAGGCTGCGCTTTGCGTTTGGCGTATAGACGGTTACAACCCAGAACTTTTCGAATTCGGCTGAAATGACACGACCTTCGTGAGTCGGGTCACCGAATCCGTCGTCTGCCAGTCCATGCTTTTCGGCGATACTATCGGCGAATCCATTTAGGATAGTCAGTGGTTTTAGTTTGGTGAAAATTGCCGTGCCGCTATAACCTGCCTTGTCGGCATCATTCCATAGTTCTTGATAGCCAGGTAGGTCGATGACAGCCTGACCCTGTTTGGCTTTTGTTTCTTGCAGACACAGAATGTCTGGTTGATGTTCGGCGACAAATGATTGAAACGCCCCTTTGTTGATGACGGATCGGATCCCATTAACATTCCACGAATATAACTTCATAGCTTTATTATAAACGAATCTTGTTTTCGCGCTCTTGGTCGCGTTTTTTAACAGCTTGGCGCTTGTCGTAATTCTTTTTTCCTTTACCTAATGCAATAACAAGTTTGATGTAGTTACCTTGGGTGAGGAGTTTGATCGGTACGATAGTCATACCGGCTTGTTTTCGAGAATACAGTTCGTCGATTTGTTTACGACTAGCGAGGAGTTTTCGAGGGCTGGTATCGACGGTCGTTCCCCCGTCAGTTTTACTATTCAGTACTAGACTAAAGCTAGCATTGTTCAGCCACAACTCATCATTACGGACTGTGACAAATGAACCTTTTAGTTGAACCCGGCCATCGCGGGCAGCACGGGCTTCGCGACCAGTCAGGACAACGCCGGTGACCAGTTCGTCGTCGAGAGCATAGTCAAAAGACGCACGTCGATTAAGGATGGCGCGGGCGGGCTTGGTCGGTTTCTTTTTTCCTGCCATGATTTACCTATTGTAACAGATGTGGCTACTGGTTACTTGTGAAGGTCGAGCGTATGCATAATCGAGCGTTTATAGCCTAGTTGTTTGCGTGGGTGAAAGAACATCTCTATCAACCTAGTTTTGACGATCATATCTTTAAAGAAAGCGACTTTTCCTACGCTTTGAATGAACAATGACGCGTCGACATCTTCATTAATATCGTTGTCACCTAGGTGAACCTTACCGGCGACTTGTTGCCAGGCTGAACGACGGACTGCCATATTGTGCCCTACCATTAATGGATACGGGCGATCGTATTTAATTGCCTTTTTAGCGACCCAGCGGGTGAAGGCCGACAGACTCTTGAACCACTGCGTTTTTCCGGGCGAAAGCTCACGCGCCGACACCGCACCGGTTATTCCCTGTAACGTCTCATCTTCATTAAAATGTTTCTCAATTGTCTCGATCCAGTTTGGTGAAACGATAGTATCAGCGTCGGTACGGGCGATGATATCGTAATTTGCTGCATTGAACCCTGCGGTGCGGGCATAGGTAATGCCTTTATTTTTTTCTTTCACAATGCGTACGAGCGGAAACTCGGTGGCGATTTTTACGGTGTCGTCGGTACAGTTATTGTCGACGACGATGATCTCTTTTGGTGCAACGGTCTGGTTTGAAAACGCTTCAAGACACGAGGCAATATCGATCGCTTCGTTGTAGGCAGGAATGACGACACTGATCCCTTTAGGCATGTCTAAGAGTATACGAGTAGCCGAACGAAGCTGTCAATTCAGCGTGCTATAATGAAGAAAAGTTATGCGCATAGGTATTTTTACAGATAGTTATCGACCCGCCGTTACTGGTGTCACCTACGTCGTTGAGATTATGAAGAAAGACTTCGAAGCCATGGGTCACGAAGTATTTATTTTTTGTACTGCTGTAAATGTTCGACCGGTACGTAAGAAAAATCGTGAAGATCATATTATTCGTGTGCCTAGTGTTCAAGATGTGTTTTATGACGACTATGGTTTGGCGCTCTTTTTCCCACCAAATGAAGTTCGCAAGATTAAAAAATTAAATCTCGATGTCGTTCAGATTATGTCACCTGGCCAGATCGGGCTATTAGGTGTCTACGCCGCACAAAAACTCAAGATTCCTTTTGTTGCTCAACATAGTACTGACCTTGCCCAGTACATCCAACACTATCCTGGTGTTGTTCCGGGATTGTTGGTATTGGCGCTAAGCTTTCCAGCGACATTCAAGTTTAAAGGGAAAGACGTTAAAGAATTACTAAAGATTTATCGGCCACGTCTGGTGATGTCACGTTGGGGCCGCGATATTGTCGTTAGTTTGATTGCTATGATTTATAGTCGTGCCCAGACGATTGTTGCCCTTAGTCCAAAAAGCAAGAAGCAACTCGAGAGCTGGCGAACAAATTATGATTACGACGTGCAACTTATTCCGACTGGCATTGATGCCTTACCTGCCCCATCAGAAGCTCAACTAAAAGCATTTCGTGAAACATACGGCATAGCTGGGGACGACGAAGTAGTGTTATATGTCGGTCGCCTCGCAGCCGAGAAAAATCTGGATATTTTGATTCCGGCGATTCGTCGTGTTCTTCGAAACCGTCCGAAGGCACGACTATTATTTGTTGGTGATTTTGAATATCGCGAAACCCTCGAAGAAAAAGCCCGCAAGTCTGGCGTCAACGACAGAATCACCTTTACGGGTAGCCTGCCACGTCAAGAATTAGGGGTTGCCTATGCGACTGGTGATATTTTTGTTTTCCCCTCACTCACCGATACCCAAGGATTGGTATTAAATGAAGCGGCTCATGCTGGCCTCCCTTTTGTGATCCTCGATCCTGACGTTACCCAAGTTGCTATTGAAGGAAAGAATGCGCTGATTGCTCGCAACACTGTTGCCAGTATTGGTGATACGCTAACGAAATTACTGGCAGATGATGCGTTGCGTGCGAAGTTTGCTCGTGTCAGTAAGAAATTGGCCAGCTCTTACACCGAATTTGCGCAATCAAAAAAGCTTGAAGCGGTGTATCTTCAAGCTCTTTCAGATCGGGAACAGCTACAAGATTAGGCTGTGACGGGTTCAATACCGTGGGCTTTGATAGCCTCTTGTAACTTTGGTCGGTCGAATCCAAGGACGATGTCGCCCGCAACGTCGGTCACAGGAACTCCACGGAAATCACCGTTGATCTTTTTCATTAGTTCTTCGTTTGCTTCGGCATCGGCTTCGATATCCTTTGCAATATAAGGAATACCCAAACGGTCCAGCCACTGCATTTCAGTGTGGCAGAAAGCACACCAGCTGGTGCGATAGATAGTAATTTGTGGCGTTGCAGTTGTCATAGTTGATCCCTCTCTTGTTTCACTATACATTATACAGTAAATATATATGGCAGTAAATAGTACTTCTCTATTTCGCTTATGGTACAATAATGCCTAGAAATTGAGTAGGGCTAACTAAAAATGTACCAGAGACGATCGGTCATAAACAAGGGTTTCGCACTGCCAACGGTGTTGATTGCTTCTGTTGTGCTTTTAACCGTTTTAGCGGTGTCAGTATCAGCTACCTCTGCGATTCGAACGACGCTAAAAAACCAATATTATACTCAACTGGCGCAAATTGCTGGTGAAGCCGGCGTTGCCTATGCCAAGGCCTGTCTGGCAGACAACGGCAATGTTCCCCAGTGGTCAGATGCGAAACCGTTGAAACCGAGTACTGACTGTTATGGCAATATGCAGCTTGGACCAGCCGTTCAGAGCGTGGTTGTTGCCGGCGGCGGCGGCGGCGGAAATAACCATGCCGGCGGCGGCGGCGGCGGCGGTGTCATTATTAGTGACGCCACGACGATTGCCTCGAGTACTTCGTATCCTGTGGTAATTGGTGCTGGTGGCGCCGGAGGTTCGGGATCGGCGGGTGTTGCAGGAACGAACGGCTCGAACTCAACATTTAATAGTCTCGTCGCGATTGGTGGTGGTGGCGGCGGCGGTCGTGTCGCGAATAATAATGTAACACAGTCGAAAGTCGGTGGATCTGGTGGTGGTGGCGCCGGGACGCTCGATGGTTCAACAGGACACGCTGGGTATGGTGCAGCAGGAACCAGTGGTCAAGGCACGATCGGTGGAAATGGAACGTCTGATGCAACCGCCGGAAACGGTGGCGGTGGCGGTGGTGCCGGCGGGGTCGGTGGAAATTCGACTGGTTCGGGTGGCGGTGGCGTGGGAGTGTCTGGTGCCGGAGGTTCGGGCATTCTCACCACAATTAAGGGTGCATCTATTTACTACGGCGCTGGTGGAAGTGGTGGTCGTTGGGGCGCCGGTTCTATAGGTGTTCCTGGCTTAGGTGGCGGTGGTACAGGGGGTGGCCCGAGTCAAGCTGGTGGTGTAGGTTCTCCTAATACCGGCGGTGGCGGTGGTGGTGGTGGCGACGCTGGCGCGAACGGTGGCGCTGGTGGTTCAGGAACTGTCATCATTTCTTATGCAATTAATAGTGGCATCACAGCAACCGGCGGTACGATCACAACAAATGGCATTTATCGCGTTCACACGTTTACTTCAAATGGAAACTTCGTCGTGACATCGGCCGGCGTCGCTACCTGTCCGACTGATCCTCGCTGTTCAGTGACGGTAAATGGAAATGTTCGGAGTAGTTTTAGTGTAGGCTCCCCTACTCTAGACGCAGAGGGTAAAGCGGTCACTATTCCTTATAGTGGCTACACTGAAATTACTCGTTCGTCTAATGGATCGGTTTGGCGCACCTATAATCAGCCAAGTTTTCAGCCAGCTGTTGTACCTGACTTATGTTTCGGTGCCGCAGCTAGTTCACTTGGGTGGAGTAACTCCGTGCGGGCATCAACCCAGGATTCATTTGGGCCTACGTCGATAGCACAAACGATTACACCCTCAAATGCAAACCTGAATCCAGGACCGATATACTTCAGAAAAGATTTTAGCGTCAACAGTGCAGGAAACTATAATTTGAGTGTATTGGCGCCGACCTCACAAGATCAGGCGGATGTGTATGTAAACGGCACGAAAATAGCGACATCCAACGGCTCGTTGGCTTCTGGGGATGTCAGTCTGACGGTTGGATGTAACACACTAATCGTTAAATTGACGAACGAAACGTTTTCACCACGTGCAACCCGTTTTACCGCTTCAATAAAAAAGAGCGATACAAATGCGGTTGTGGTGACCACCGATCCTAGTTGGCGTGTCAGTGCTGGTCAGGCGGTTCATTACGCAACGCCGAATTATTATGCGGATACCACCTACTGGAAAACTGCCAGAGACTATAACACTCCTGGTTGGGCTTCAAATACTGCAGCAAGAGGTATTACTACTCCGTCCGCGACAGGAACGGGCTATGCCTACTTTAGAGATAATCGAACGATTACTGTTTCGACCGCGACACCGATTAGTACTGGTTTCGCCTGTGCCTATGACTGCGAACTTTATCTTGACGGTGTGCGGGTTGCCACTGGTAACTCTGCGGTTGTGACAACAACTAATTTAACTTTGCAACCGGGTGATCATAAATTTGGATTGCGCCAACGTGGTGTATCGGGAGGAACGGGATACTTTTACTTTAGTGCGTTTAGATCATCAGACAACGCTGTTCTTAGTCAAAGTGATCCATTATGGACGACAAGTGATGTATGGACCTCGACTGCTCAAGAATTCTATTCCTATGACCGAACGTTCATTCCTAACCCTAACCCCTTCCCTGTCGCAACCGTTTCACAAGTTTTGATTGTTGGTGGCGGTGGCGGTGGCGGTTCTGATATGGGTGGCGGTGGCGGTGGCGGTGGCGTTATTTCGCAGGCGAGTGTCCCTGTGTATGGTTCAGTCGATATTACGGTTGGTGGCGGTGGTGCCGGCGCACCGGCGGGTATTGGCCAACCTAGGGGTTTGAATGGTGGTGACTCGAGTTTTGGATTTATTACAGCCTTTGGCGGTGGCGGTGGCGGTTCTGAATACTCAAATAACACTTCTGTTCCAGGAAGCGGTGCATCCGGCGGCGGTGTCGCAAGTTCAGCGCAGACAACTGGTGCGATTGGGGTTCTAGGACAGGGCAATCGCGGCGGATTGTCTGGCGGTAGCTACTATCCTGGTGGCGGTGGCGGTGCTGGCGGTGTCGGTTCAAATACGCCTGCTCATGGTGGTATTGGTGTTCAAAATAATATCCTCGGTACGAACTACTATTGGGGCGGTGGCGGCGGCGGGTCTGGATACTCGGGTATCGGAGGAAATGGTGGCGCCGGCGGTGGCGGTGGTGGTGCTGTTGGTACGACGACCGGAGGTTCTGGTTTGAACCAAGGTGCCCCAGGTGGTGGCGGCGGTACCGTCGGGCAAGTCAACCGACCTGGTGGTAACGGCGGTGCGAACACCGGTGGTGGTGGTGGTGGTGGCTCACACTACAACTCAAACAATAATGGTGGAAACGGTGGTTCTGGTATTGTCGTAGTATCCTACCCTACCGCATCGAGCTTTAAGGCTTCGGGCGGTACCATTAGTATCGTTGGTTCAAACACAGTACATACCTTTACGTCCAGCGGTACCTTCACGATTGTGCCGAAAGCTACCTTTATCGATGCTTTGGTTATTGGTGGCGGTGGTGGCGGCGGCGGCGCTGGTTCTGGCGGTGGCGCTGGCGGTTATGTTTATACGCAAAACATGGCTATATCGACTGGTACATTCCCTGTGACTGTCGGTCCTGGTGGTTCAGGCGGTGTTGGTGGCGTTCAGGGTGTTAAAGGATTCAACTCGACATTTAATGGGATCGTTGCGCAGGGCGGTGGCTATGGTATATCCCACGGTAACCCAGGACCTGCCGGAAGCGGTGGTTCAGGTGGTGGTGGTGGTATTTTGACCGGTGGAAACGCTCCTGGTCCTGGCGCTGGATTACAGGGTCGCAACGGTGGCGGCGGAATGATTGAAGGAAGCTGGTATGGGTCACTTGGCGGTGGCGGTGGCGCCGGGACACCAGGATGGTTGGCGACAAACTCACCGAATGCAGGTAATGGTGGAAATGGCCTGGCGAACGGTATATCAGGAAGTGTTTTGTACTACGCCGGCGGCGGCGGCTCAGGTGAAATTAACGGTAGCTATGTTGGCGGCGGCGGTACGGGCGGTGCAGGATCAGGAAGCGTAAACGGTGGCGGAAGTAACGGCACGGCAAATACCGGCGGTGGTGGCGGTGGCGGCTCATATAACGGTGGTTATGCTAACGGTGGTCAAGGTGGGTCTGGTATTGTTATTATCCGCTATCTCACAGGTTCACTGACTGCTGTCGGAGGAACAGTAACGACGTCTGGGCCGTACACTATTCATACCTTTACGGCTGATGATAATTTTAGAATTACTGCACTAGCATCATCCCCACCTTCTACTGCTACAGTTAATGCGCTTGTTGTTGGTGGTGGCGGTTCTGGTGGCGGCGGCTGGCAAGGTGGTGGTGGCGGCGGCGGCGGCGTTATCCCCGCGGATGGACAGAAAGTTGGCATCGGTGCCTACCCTGTTGTTGTCGGTGCTGGTGGTGGTCCGGGAAATAGCATCACGACATTTAATAGTGGTGGAAACTCGTCATTCAACACTCTTGTCGCTCTTGGCGGTGGCGCTGGAGCTGGCGAACCGAGTGGGGGCTACACTCCACCTGTTCATGGTGGATCGGGTGGCGGTGGTTCTCACCCGACACAGTACCTCATTTCTTGGGGTGTGAATGGACAAGGTAATGCTGGCGGTGTCGGAATAAGCGGTAGTCCCTATGTTGGCGGCGGCGGTGGTGGCGCTGGTGCTGTCGGCCAGAATGCCTCGGGTAGTAAAGGTGGAGATGGTGGATCAGGTTTGGCTAGTTCTATTTCAGGTAGCGTCGTCTATTATGGTGGCGGCGGTGGCGGTTCATTTAGGGGTGGTACAGGTGGTGCCGGCGGAAATGGCGGTGGCGGTGCAGCTGCAACGATAGGCGTACGAAACTTTGGGTTGGCTGGAACAGCGAATACGGGCGGCGGCGGTGGCGCTGGGTACGGTGATCCAGCCTCTGGGCCGTCAGGCGCAGGTGGCTCGGGTATCGTTGTCATCTCTTATCTAACTGGTACAATGACGGCGACCGGTGGTACGATTACGTTTTCGGGCGGCTATACTATACATACCTTTACGGCCAGTGGCACCTTCACAGTTACTACGATTCCTTAGCCTGCGAACGGCTAGTCAAATCACTACTCCTCTGTTAAAATAGGATATATTATGCCTCAGTCGCCTCGACCTATTACTAAATCTGCAAGTAAGACGACTACCCCATCACAGTCAGCGTCGCTACTGCTTCTTGCTACTGCTCTCGATACGACCTGGAGGGCATTCCTGCCGACTATCGGGGGTACTTTCCTCGGTATCGGGATCGATCATACGTTTAATGTGACACCGGTGGGAACGATTGTGTGTCTGATTGTTGGAACAGCTCTTAGTGCCCTACTAATTGCTCGGCAAATCCGTGGCGTAAGGAAATCACGATAATGACATTTGCTGCCATGGATCTGCATATTTCGATTGCCTCTGAAGAACTATTTACGTTCTATGGCCTGCCTATTACGAATGCAATAGTGACCGGTTTTGCTGGACTGATTATAACGATTGCAATCCTTACCTACGTCGCTGGGCGGGTAAAACGTGGCAAGTACAACCGATTCGTCGGATTGGTCCAATGGGTATTTGAAGGTTTGTTGAAACAAGTCGATGATATTATTCCCGATAAAAAACTCGGTCGCAAGATCGCTCCGCTGGCTATCACGATTTTCTTCATCGTCCTTATCAATTACTGGTTAAGTGTCATTCCAGGACTCGATTCAATTAAATACAATGACGTCCCTATCCTCCGCAGTTTGACAGCCGACCTCAACTTTACCCTCGGTCTAGCGATTATTACAGTCGTGACGGTCCAGATTTACGCTATTAAACACTTGGGTGTATTTGGAAATGGTAATCGCTATTTTCGTAATCCAATCAAGGATCCGATTGGTTCATTCGAAGGAATATTGGAACTGATTGGTGAAGTATCACGTGGTATCGCCCTGGCGCTTCGTTTATTCGGAAATGCCTTTGCTGGTGAAGTGCTGTTGATCGTTATCGCAGTGTTAACTAGCTACTTTGCCAGTGTCACCCTCCCCTTCTTTATGGGATTTGAACTATTCATCGGATTTATTCAGTCATACGTTTTCTTTGTCCTGACACTGATCTTTACCTCACTGGCCGTCTCTTCGCACGGCGATTCTACTCATGCTCATTCCCCTGCCAAGACCCGTAAGAAGGCCCTTGCAAAGGGATAATGATATAATCAAAAAGGTAATTTATTAAGGAGAAATAATGGAACAACTCGCATTTGGACTAGCCTACGCCCTACCTGCACTCGGTGCAGCCCTCGGTATTGGACTGATTGGTAACGGAGCATTGAATGCTTTTGGACGTAACCCAGAAAAACTAAGTGACATTCGTACCCTTATGATCACGGCAATTGTCTTCGCTGACTCGCTGGCGATCATCGGTATCATTGTGGCAATTATCGCGAAATTCTTGTAGGACGAATTGATGACGTTTTTGAACCAATTTGCTGAAACGACCGCAGCCAAGGCAGATATTTTTACTGCCCTTGGTATTGACTGGCGTCTGCTGATTTTACAGATCGTCGCCTTTTTGATTTTGGTATTTTTGCTCGGTAAGTTTGTGTATCCTTGGCTGATGAAATCAGTTGACGAGCGTCAAGCAAAGATTGACGAAGCGGCTCAGGCATCAGCCGAAGCGCAAAAGTTTGCCGAAAAGAACAAAGAAGAAATTGCTGGCCTGATGGCTGATGCGCGCAAGCAAGCAGCCGAGATCGTTGGTACTGCAAAACTGGAATCGGCCGATATTGTTGCAACGAGTGAATCGAAAGCCCGCACGTCTGCTGAACGGATTGTTGCCGATGCGAAAGACCAGATTACCAAAGACATTGCTAATGCCCGCAAAGACCTATACAACGAAACACTCGAACTAGTAGGTCTGGCGACTGAAAAAGTGGTCCGTTCGACTCATGCCAAGAAAGCTGACGACGCATTAATCGCCACAGCTATCAAGGAGAGTAAATAATGGCACGAAAACTTTCTCGTCGTAGTCTGGCGCTCTACGTTGCTGACCAGTTGGTGACTCAGCCGAACCACAATGCCGTCGTCAAGCGACTGGCTGGCTATTTAGTTGAAAGTCGCCGTACTAAGGAATTGGATATTATCGTCAAAGACATCGATTATTATCTGTCTGAAAAAGGTATCATGAACACAGTCGTAACATCGGCATTCGACATTGGCCAAGAAACCAAAAAAGCCATTGAACAGTTCGTGCTGAAGCAGACGAATGCTAACACCATTGCGCTTAGTAATGAAGTTGACCCTACCGTGATTGGTGGTGTCAGGATTAGCCTGCCTGGACGCGAACTCGACCAAACAATCGCCCACCAATTGACCGTACTGAAAACAAGATTCAAGAAAGCCTAGGAGAAACCAAATGAGTGATGTATCGATAACTGAACTATCAAAAGATCTGCGCCAAGCAATTGAGCGTCTTGAATCAAACAAGCAACTCGATGAAGTTGGTGTGGTGATGCGCGTCGGTGACGGCGTCGTATGGGTGCACGGTTTGCGCAAGGCTGGCTATAGCGAAGTCTTGCAGATCGAAACTGAAAAAGGCATCGTTGAAGCCTTTGCGTTGAACCTTCTTGAGGATGAAATTGGTGCCGTCTTGCTGGGTGAAGACAGCCATGTCAAGGCTGGTCAAACGGTTCGTTTGAAAGGAACTGTTCTTGAAGTTCCTGTTGGTCCAGAGCTACTGGGTCGTGTGGTCAACCCACTGGGACAAGCGATCGACGGTGGCCCTGCTATTAAAACCAAGCACACTGGTTTGGTTGAACGCGAAGCAATCGGCGTGATGGGTCGTAAATCGGTCCACGAACCACTGATGACTGGTATTATGGCTATCGACGCTATGTTCCCTATCGGCCGTGGCCAACGTGAACTGATCATCGGCGATCGCCAGACCGGTAAAACAGCTCTTACTATCGACACGATGATTAACCAAGCAAAACAAAAAACTGGCGTGGTGAACGTCTACGTCGCGATTGGTCAGAAACTTTCAAAGGTTGCTCGTTTGGTTGAGCGTTTGAAGCAAGAAGGCGTGATGGACCAAACGATCATTGTCGCGACCAGCCCATCTGACCCTGCATCACTCCTCTACCTTGCACCGTACGCTGGAACCGCTATGGGTGAATACTTCCGTGATAACAGCCAGCACGCCTTGATGATTTACGACGATCTGACAAAACACGCTGTCGCTTACCGACAAATGTCACTGTTGCTTCGTCGCCCACCAGGACGGGAAGCCTATCCAGGTGACGTCTTCTACCTGCACTCTCGTTTACTGGAACGTTCAGCGAAACTGTCCGATGAATTAGGCGGTGGTTCACTCACAGCACTTCCTATTATTGAAACCCAGGCTGGTGACATTAGTGCTTACATTCCAACCAACGTCATTTCGATCACCGATGGTCAGATTTTCCTTGAAACTGACCTCTTTTACCAAGGAATCCGACCCGCGATTTCAGCCGGTTTGTCGGTATCTCGTGTGGGTGGTGCCGCTCAAACTTCTGCCGTTAAATCGGTCAGTGGTGGCTTGAAACTTGGCCTGAGCCAGTTCCGCGAACTGGCGAGCTTTGCTCAGTTCGGAAGTGACCTAGACGTCGCAACTAAGCAGCAAATTGACCGTGGTCAACGCCTAACCGAACTACTAAAACAGCCACAGTACCAACCAATGAGCGTGTGGCAACAAACAGCAAGTATTAGTGCGGTTATTAACGGCTACTTTGATGAAGTCCCTGCGGCTCATATTAAAGACGCCCAAGCTGCCCTGCTGACCAAGCTTGGTTCAGAGCACAAAAAAGATGTCGAAGAACTGGAAAAAGGTGGCAAACCAACCGAAGCAATCCAAAAAGTGATTGAAAAGACGGCTGTTTCTGCAGCTAAAGGATTTGAAGACAAATAATGGCATCGACGCAAATACTAAAGTCACGCATTCGGAGCGTCAAAAGCACTCGCCAGATCACCAAGGCGATGCAATTAGTTGCTGCGAGTAAAATGCGTCGTGCGCAGGAAGCGACCAAAGTTTCGGCGCCGTATACGATAGCTGCGCGTCAACTACTGACTGCCCTTTCAACTCATACCTCGGTAAAAAGTCACGCATTGTTTGTTAATCGTCCGGTAAAGACTCGCCTATTGATTGTGATCGCATCAGACAAGGGCCTCGCCGGTGCCTATAACAGTAATATCGTTCGTGTCTACACGAATGAGTTGCAGGCAGATGACAAGGCCGGTATCAAAAACACCACAATTACCGTCGGTCGCAAAGCTGCTCAATTTGTCGCTCGT
>JBAQNZ010000021.1:0-18149 GCA_049304275.1 Candidatus Microsaccharimonas sp.
CCGTAACAACTGCCACCGCAACGCCACCCGCACTCATTGAAGCTGCCCTCAATGAAACCATTTGTGGATTTGTAGTATTAAACCACGAGCGCACGATCACTTTTTCAAACCGTGCCGCACCAACCAGCGTTGACCAAAATGGTGTTTCAACACTGTCGTTGCTATTTAATGGTGAAGATACCTTGACCGCTTGGTTAGATGAATGCGAAAAATCCGCTGTTCACGCCGAAAAAACTTGGTCGCGCATTGCAGACCGCCTACCCGACCAAGAAAACCGTCGCTTCTTTGACGTCATTGCCTCGTACGATAAGGGCGCCGAAAGTGAAACCGTTCTGACGCTGATCGACCGAACCGGTCTGTACGAAGTGGGCGAACAAGAACTCGACTTTATTGCCTTTGCCGCCCACGAACTACGAGGGCCTATCACGGTGATTCGAGGCTACCTGGATGTCCTTGAGGATGAGCTAAAAGATGTACTAAAAGACGATCAGGAAGAACTGTTCCGACGTTTGACAGTATCTGCAAACCGCCTCAGTGGCTACATTAATAACATCCTCAACACCTCACGGTATGACCGTCGCCACCTGAAAATGCACCTCGCCGAAACATCGGTTGCGGCTATCTACGACACCATCCGCGATGACATGCTAATGCGTGCCAGTGCCCAAAACCGTCTATTAACCGTTACTATTCCAGATGGCCTACCAGCGATTGCCGCCGACCCAGCCAGCCTTGGTGAGGTATTCGGCAACCTCATCGATAACGCTATTAAATATAGTAACGAAGGCGGCGCCATTAATGTCACCGCTGGGGTAAAGGGCGACCAAGTAGAAGTTGCTATCGAAGACCACGGTATCGGTATGCCGAGCAGTGTCGTTAGTAATTTGTTCCAGAAATTCTATCGCTCACACCGTTCGCGCGAAACTGTTGCCGGAACCGGTATCGGTCTGTACATCTCGAAAGCTATCGTTGAATCGCACGGCGGAAACATCAGCGTACGAAGTGAAGAGGGACGAGGTTCAACCTTTATCGTTTCACTGCCGACCTTCCAATCAGTTGCAGACAAACTGAAAGCAGGCAATAATAGTAACGAGGGCTTGATCGAGCAGAACGACGGCTGGATCAAAAATCACTCAATGTATCGGGGATAACACTATATGGCTATCAAAACAATTTTAATAATCGAAGATGACCGCTTTATCGGGGAAATGTACGTCCGAAGCTTGAAGAAAGCTAACTACGTCGTCGATTGGATGGTCGACGGCAATGACGGCCTGATCGCTGCCCGCAACAAACCCTACGACCTCGTCCTGCTGGATGTGATGCTCCCTGAAAGACGAGGAACTGAAATCTTGGCCGCCCTGCGCGGGGGAAGCGAAGACCTCATCCCTCATAGTAAAGTAATCGTCTTAACTAATTTTGAACAAGACGACGAATCACGCCTAGCAATGGAAAAACACGCCGACGCCTACCTTATTAAAGCCGAAATCACCCCCAGCAAACTGATCTCGGTCATTCAGCAACTCGACGCAGCCGCCTAGACATTACCACTGTTATTTGATAGAGTAGGGCAGTTACATCACCGTCCACGGTCCCATCGTCTAACGGTTAGGACACCAGGTTCTCATCCTGACAATCCGGGTTCGATTCCCGGTGGGATCACCACGAAAATAGCTCATCCAACGGATGGGCTTTTTTTGTGGTGCTTGCTTTTCGAGCAAGTCGAAGCCGGAGGGTTCGATAAAGCGACGAAACGAGAGAAAAATCAGCTTGCTTATTTTTCCGAGTGAGGAAGTTTTATATCTTAATATTCCCGGTGGGATCACCAAACGAACATTACAGATTAGGAAGCACTCGAATATCTCACTACGAAAGTTCAGGTGCTTTTTTGTATCTGTTAAACACATTCAATTCCTTGTTGCTATAATAAGCCTATGCAAATCCAAGTCGTCGATAAAAACGATACCCTCATCGGCACAAAAGAGCGAGACGAGATAGACTATTCCTCCGACATCTACCGTGTATCCGCACTTTGGCTCACGAATCCTAGTGGACAAGCACTCATTGCTAAACGTGCGGTGACAAAAAAGAACTCGCCTGGAAAGTGGGGTCCAGCTGTTGCAGGTACACTCGAAAGCGACGAGACGTATGAAACCAACATTTACAAAGAGGCTCAAGAAGAAATTGGTCTCAAGGGAGTTCCTTTCAAAGAAATAAAGAAAGTGGCTATTTTGGAGCCAGGCAACCCACGCCACTATTTCTGTCAGTGGTACGAAGCGACAGTGGATATGCCTATTGAAGCGTTCACTCGTCAGGTAAGTGAAGTTGATGAACTAGCTTGGATTGATGTAGAAAAGTTGAAAGAAGAAGTTAGCCAGATTCCTGAAAAATACCTACCTTCCATGAAGCAGGTGATTGAAGACCTAGGGCTGTAGTTTTATGAAAGAGATTGTTCTATTCGGTGACAGCCTCCTCGGAAGATTCAACAATAATCTTATCGATCAACTTGAACAAACCATTCCATCGTCTAATGTCTATAATTGTGCAGCCGGTGGATGGAACTCGAATGACGGCATTAAGCGTGTTGAGTATATTGCGATGCTCAGCCCTGATGTAGTGGTGCTTTCGTTCGGAGCCAACGATACAGCCCCCTGGAAAGAACAGGTAGCACTATCGACCTTCATACAGAATATGGAGTTTATGGTGCGAACATTCACAAAGGCGAAAGTCATTGTCTTACTTTGCCCACACGTCAGTGTTGAATCCCCAGAGCAAACGAAAGAGTTCAACAACAGCCTAGATATGTACAACGAGGCGATTCGACGCATCTGCGATGAGCACCATGCTGTTTACATCGATTCTGATGGACTGCTGGTTAACCTAGACGACTACCACGAAGACGACGGCGTGCATTTAAACCAGGCTGCATACGATTTAATAATTGAAGGGATAGGACGCAAAACTCAATAATTGTGGAAGACCGATGCTTGACTTGGCTGTAAAATATTAGTCCACCGAATAATCTCTCCTGTAATTTCCTTATAAATCGAGGCCGCCGGGGTCACCAAAGAAATAGCCTCATCCAACGGATGGGGTTATTTCTTTGGATGGTTTCGTCAGAAACCAAAGCCGAAGCGTGCGATAAGATTTAAGAACTAAAAAGTGTTTTCGTGAGAGGGAGCTGTGGACATACGTCCACCGCTCCCTCTCGTTTTGTAGCCCCTCTACGGCGCAAGGTCGTCGGGCTACTGGGCCTCGTCCAAGAAAGGGATTTCCTCATCGGACGCTGAGAGCCCATGACGGTCACCTAGTCGAGGTTCGAAACATCCTGGACGGCGAGATGAGCTAATGTTCGGTTCCTGTCAACGAATCACTTCCATTTCACTTTCGAGCACCACAGTGCTCTGATTGATCCCTGCAGTGATAGTTCCACCGCTAGGCTGGATGATAGAGGGTGCGTTCGTGACCCTCCCGACTGCGATGGTTCCTGAACCGCACGACGACTCGTAGTAGAACGTGTCGACGGCCTTGACCCAAACGACTGGGTGGATCAGGACGGTGTCCTGGTTCTTCTCGAACCAGATCACTCCAACCGCATCGCGCTCACCAAGATTGAACTTCTCGGTGATCGCACGGTGTTGCGGGCTGTACCACGCCTCGTCGTTGATGAACGGGCCTTCGATCACGACGTGGACAATACCGCCCAGGTCGACAATCTCGGCCTTGCGACCATCGGCGAGGATGACATCGCTGACATCGACCGGCATGCCGGCGAAGGTGCAGCGTACAAACGCCTTAGTAGGCGAGCGTCTGTCCACATAGGCAGTGACTGTTCCGTCGAAACCAGAGACCGTGAAGGACACATCCTTCTGGCCGCTTGCTTCAGAGAACAGCATGGCTGCGGCGCGAGATGCGTTACCGCAGAATTCGCCACCAGCCATTTCGAAGTGATTGTCATCGAGCACCAGGAATCCTGCTTGCTCGGCCCCATCGCCCTCCATAGCATCTCCCAGCTCCTTGCCACGCTTCTCGTAAGTCGCGCGATCCAGGGGCTGGCTGATGATCTGGATTGCCGTTCCATTACCGCCGGCGGCGGTGATGAGGGTTGTGCGATTAGTCACTTTTCCTCACTCTCGTACTTGGCCTCTCTGGCCAATGTCATCCTAGCAACATTACGCCACATTTGTCAACAGATGCTTTACTCTATTAGAAAACACCCATCGTTGATGGGTGTTTTCTATGGTAGGTTCCGTCAGAAACCGAAGCCGGAGGGTTCGATAACGAGGGGCAGTTCAGAGAAGTTTACTTATCTGAACGCAACGAAGTTATATCGTGATATTCCCGGTGGGATCACTATAAGTTTGTACTGAATGGTATCAAAACCGAACAGAAACAAGAAAGGCAATGACAACAAAAAAACAAAGCTGACATTTACAATCGAATTCGCTAATTTCCAAAAAGCATTTGTCCTTTTATACCGCTCTATCATGAGGCTATAGTACACCAGCGAACGATTTCGCTCATTATTTCTCTAAGAGTCAGAGGGTATATCGGCATGTTTTGTATGAATATTTACACGCTTATGTTGTGATAGAATCTAAGTGAGGAGAATAAGAAACAAACATGAACCCCACACAGGACCCCCCGCAGCAACCCCCTGAACCGGCCCCTCAACCTACTTCAGAACCGACCATTACACCTGCATCACAACCCTTATCGCAGATACTACAACCAGGCCGATTGGCGGTTGATAAAAATAAATTTGCAAATATCGTCATGTCCAACCCTAAATTAAAATACGGCCTGATTGCGGTCGTATTGCCGATTATTGTCATTGTCATTCTCGTTAGTGGGGGATCGCTTGGTGATTTCTTCCTCCCCAAAATAAGTGGTCGCGAACTAAGCCTTGCTATCGAAACCGAGATCAAAGCCCGCGAGTCTAGTTACGGCTTTACGGTAATCGGACCAAGTAAAATCGTCTGTGACGGAGGACTCAAAAACGTCCGTGATGCAACAGTGGACTGTACGATCGATACAAAGCCAATCCTTTTCGGTGATATAGAAGAGCAGGTCAAAGCAACCGCAAGGGTTCGACTCCCAAAGACCGACACACGTCCGATAACCGTCGAACTTATAAATATCGTAGAAACACAGTAAATGGATACCGAACCAGTCGAAGCCGCAAAAGCAATGATCGGAGAAATGGAATCACTCGACGAACCAACTAGGCTACGCCTCCTCAACAAGTACATCCATGCCACCGAAAAACTTGAACAGGAAGAGTTTGCTGCAGAACTACGTTCTAGGTTGTCGTAACTTTATTCTAGAAATATTTTCTCTTGCCTTTACCCCCGTTATACCGCATAATAACCACAAGTACTTTGACCTGAAGGGTAGGGCACTATAACACCGTTAACATTAACTCGATTCTGGCACCGCCGGCTGTATGAGGTGGTCTTTTTGCTTTCCCTTGCAATTGTCGCACTCTACGTCGTGCCAATCTTTTCGAATATCGCTCCGAACGGCTTGTTTGGCATTAGTATCTGGGTCGCCATTGGCGCAGGGGTGACAGCACTCACCAGTATTCTTTTCTATATATTAAACCCACAGAAACCGACCTTTTACCCCGGTTTTATCGTGTACATGCTATTTACGATTACTTCGGCACTTGTCGTCGTGCAAAGCGGGGGAGTCAGCTCACCATTTATCGCCCTGTGGATGCTAGTGTCTTTCTTTGCTGGTATTTTTGCGATCTGGGGAACACTACCAATCTTTATCGCCATGGCAGTATTCGTTGCCAGTGAATATCTCGCCGGACGCTTTACACCAGGACTTATTGCAATGGTCATGTTTAGCTCAATCATTCCACTTATCATCAGTATGTTTGTCTGGCGTGATCACGGCGAAGACGGTTCAACCAAAGATGTAAAGAACCTCGCAAACCAACTATCCGAAGTTGCGAACAAATCAGAAATCGTTATTAACGCCATCGGTGATGGCGTCGTAGCCATCGACAGTCAGGGCATTATTCAGCTGATTAATCCAGCGGGACAAGAAATCTTAGGCTGGGGTAAGCAAGACGCCCTGATGCTCAATTACAAATCGATCCTTAAAATGACCGACCTGAATAATCACGAGCTTCAACCAGCGAACGACCCAATTCAACAAGTGCTCAATACTAACCAAGAAGCTCGAGCGAACAATCTGACGATCATCACAAAAACCGGTAAAAAGATCACTGGTTCATTGGTGGTTTCGCCGGTAGGCGATGCAGGTAACGGAGTTATCGTCGTCTTTCGTGACGTCACGAAAGAACGCGCCGAAGAACACGAACAAGCCGAATTCATCAGTACCGCTAGTCACGAAATGCGTACACCCGTGGCTTCGATCGAAGGCTACTTAGGCCTCGCGCTCAATCCAAACACCGCCAAGATCGACGACAAAGCTCGCGACTTTATTATGAAAGCCCACGAGGCCGCCCAACACCTCGGACGCTTGTTCCAGGACCTTCTGGATGTATCGAAATCTGAGGATGGTCGGCTGACCAATACCCCAAAAGTCGTTGATATGACCGCATTTACTGGGACGATCGTCCAAGGTCTGACCGCCAAAGCCCAGGAAAAAGGTCTGCAACTGACCTATAAACCAACCGCCATGACCGGACAGAAACAAATCGCACCCGTCTATTACGTAAATATCGATAATGACCACATCCGTGAGGTCCTCGATAACCTGATCGAAAACGCTATCAAATACACCCTAAAAGGCGAAGTGGTCGTTGATGTCACCGGTTCAGATGACAAAGTCGTTATTAGCGTCAAAGACTCGGGCCTCGGTATTCCGCCCGAGGACATTCCGCACTTGTTCCAGAAATTCTACCGCGTCGATAACGTCGACCGTCAAGCAATCGGAGGTACCGGCCTAGGGCTGTACCTATCAAGGCGCCTCGCAGAATCAATGGGTGGCCGTCTATGGGTTGAGAGTATCTGGAAACAAGGCAGTACCTTCTTCCTCGAACTCCCTCGTATTAGCGGTCAAGAGGCCGACCAGCTCAAACAACAGCAAGAAGTCGCCGCCCAGGCAGCCGCAGCAGCTACTCAAGCTTCCGCCCCAGCGCCAGTTGCTGCCCAGCCGGGCTCTGGGGTTCCCGGATCTGTGGTGACAGGGACTCAAAGCGAAGTGCAGCCCCAGGCGCAGCCAGGGCGCGAAACGGTCCCTGGAACTACAGATGCGGGAACCCCAGGCGTCAAGGCAGCCACAACCGTACCGAGGGGCGAAAGCCTGACCCGCGAGCAAATCGCCGAACGTGTCCGCCAGCTCGAAACCCTTGCCCGTCAGCAACAACCAGTCGCCGAACGACCGTCAGAACCGGCCCCAACACCAACGCCACCACAAGCGGCTGGACAACCGTAAGCATAAGCACTATAGTAATTTTAACTAGCATTAGATAGAATAAGGGTAAATATGGCAAAAATTTTACTGGTAGAGGATGACAAAAGCCTACGCGAGATTTATGGCGTCCGTCTTCAGGCCGAAGGCTACACGATCGTTTCGGCAGGCGACGGCGAAGAAGCACTCGCAATGGCTATTAAAGAACGGCCTGACTTGATCGTCAGCGACGTGATGATGCCAAAGATTAGCGGCTTTGACATGCTCGATATCCTTCGGAGCACTTCTGAAACCAAAAACATCAAGGTTATTATGATGACCGCGCTATCCAGCGACGACCAACGTGCCCGTGGCGAAGCACTTGGTGCCGATCGCTATCTTGTCAAATCTCAAGTCGGCATCGAAGATGTCGTTCGCACCGTTCACGACGTCCTTGGCGACGGCGTCGCTGGGGCTGCACCCGCAGCACCTGCATTCCCTCCAACTGCTAGCCCTGTTGTTGATGCGCCTGTCGTTGACACACCAGCAGCCAACCTCACTCAACCCGCACCAGCCGATCCAGTCGTAGCGACTCCTGATCCACTTGCCGTACCTGCGCCTGTCGATGTTCCAACACCGCTTCCCGAGCCATCACCACTCCCAACGATCACCTCTGCAGTCGAACCGGCACCAGCACCTATACCAGAATCAAGTCTTCCACCAGTCATCAACCTTCCTCCGCAACCCGCACCAGTAGCACCCGAGCCGACTCCAGTTGTCGCGCCCGAAATTCCCGCAACCCCACCAATTGCTCCAGTCGTCCCTGATCTTAGTGCTTTGAACACACCACTTACTCCAGATCCGATTACACCGGTCATCCCTATGACTCCTGAGCCAATGGTGAACCCCGTCACTTTAGCGCCGATAACACCAGCACCCGCCGCACCGGTTACCCCAGCACCATTTACCTTACCTGAACCAACCGCGCCATTCAGCTCACCACGCCCAGCCTCACTAGGTGATCGCGTCATCAACCCGATTAATCCCGTAGAAATTGGTGCGACTAGTGATGTAGCTGCTCAAATGAACCAAGAACTGAACGCTTCAGCGAATCCATTGCCAGCGCAACCAGCTGTGCCACCTCTTCCACCCCAGCCTCCCGTACCTCCGATGCCACCCGCTCCCGGCGCCAGCCTTTAAGACTGCTATACTAAAAGGGTGAGTGAACGACTTAACAAGCATATTGCATTCCAACTTGGTATCTCTCGCCGTGAAGCCGACGAGCTTATTGAGCGTGGTCGCGTGAGTGTCAACGGTGACACCGTCACACTAGGAGGACGGTTCGAAGAGGGTGACACGATTGCCGTCGACGGCAAGATACTCGGCAGCGATACAACGTATCAATACCTCATGCTCAACAAGCCGATTGGATATGTCAGTTCACGTCGTCAACAAGGCGAGATACCGACACTGTATGCACTTATTCCCAAAAAGTATCACACCCTAAAGCCCGTCGGACGTCTGGATAAAGAGAGTAGTGGCCTGATTCTCCTGACAAACGATGGTGATTTTGCCTACCAAATGACCCATCCTAAGTTTTACAAAGTAAAACAATACGACGTCAGCCTGGACCGTGAACTAAAACCGCTTCATCACCAGATTATTAACGACCACGGTATTCATCTCGAAGACGGACCAAGTCAGCTCATTCTCGAGAGGAAAGACGACAGTCATCGCCACTGGACCGTCACCATGCACGAAGGACGCAATCGTCAGATTCGTCGTACCTTTAGCGCACTCGGTTATGGTGTCGACTCATTACATCGAACTCATTTCGGCCCCTATGCACTGTCTGACCTCGAGTCAGGTACGTTTAAAATCATCAATAAATAACCCGTCCCGCTTATGCTCGCAAAATCAGGCTACCTCTGTTATAATTACCTCTGATTATGGCTTCGAAACTTCCGAGTGTAGCAATTATTGGTCAGGCGAACGTAGGTAAAAGTTCGCTTTTTAACCGTTTCGTTCGTTCGCGCCAAGCAATTGTTGCCAAAGAAGCCGGTACGACTCGCGATAATGTCCTTGGAAAAGTCTCGTACAACGACCACCAATTCTGGATGGTCGACACCGCCGGACTAAAAGATGCCAACGATGAATTCGAAGCAACCATCCAAGAACAGATCACCGAAGCCGCTGATGCCGCTGATGTCATCCTTGTTGTTGTTGACGGCACCCAGTACGTCAGCGACCAGGACCGTTTTGTCGCTAAAAAAGCCCTCAAAAGCAAGAAACCAGTCCTCCTCCTCGTTAACAAAGCCGACCTCGCCGGCAGTTTGACGGTCGACGAATTTAAACGCCTTGGGATCAAAGATATTATCCGAACGAGTGCGGAACACGCTATTGGTATCGACGAGGCCTTACGCAAGATCTCAGACATCATTCCGCCTAAAAGCGAAGCCGACCCGACCGATGTGATTCGCATCTCGCTGATTGGCCGCCCGAATGTCGGAAAAAGTTACTTGTTTAACACCCTCGCCGGCAAACAGCAGGCAATCGTCGCTAACATCGCCGGTACCACCCGCGACGTCAACCGTATCGCCGTCAAATACAAAGGTCAGGCCATCGAAATCCTCGATACGGCTGGTATGCGTAAACCCGGCAAGCAAGAAGTCGGTATCGAGAAATTTAGCGTCCTTCGTAGTCTGCAGGCTATCGAAGAGAGCGATATTTGTTTCCTCCTGATGGATGTGAACGAATTAAACACCCAGCTGGACCAACGTCTGGCTGGTATTATCGACGAAGCAGGCAAGGGCCTGGTGGTCGTAGTGAGTAAATGGGACAGTGTCGAAGACAAAGACGCCTACACCCGTGATGCCCTCGCGCCAAAGATTGCCCGTACCTTTGATTTCGTTCCATGGGCACCCCTCATTTTCACCAGTAGTGTGACCGGACAGAATGTCACGAAACTCTTCGACCTCGCCGTTGATATTCACGGCCGTCGTCAAGAAATCTTAAAAACTCGTAAACTGAATGATCTTCTCCAAACATTGGTCGCGAAACATCCACCTGCAGGCCTCAAAAATACCTTCCCACGCCTGCGCTACATCGTCCAGACCGACGTTTCACCACCATGGTTCGTTATTCACGGTAGTAACTTGAAATTCCTTCACTGGAGCTATAAGCGCTACCTCGAACGAGGCGTTCGTGAAAACTTCGACCTTATCGGAACCCCAATAAAGTTCAGTTTCCGCGATGAGAAACAAATCAAAGACAACGAAGCCCGTATCGCCGCTGGGAAAGCACCGATCAACAAAGCCAAAGAAAAGAACGAAGCCGCCAAAGCACTCTTGAAACAACCGAAAGAAAAAACGCCCGAAGGCGAATAATAGTTGTTCCGGACACGGCCGGGGTGAGCCCGAAGGCCCACACCCGTGGCCGTGTCACTTGGTGTGCATGAACGGAACACCGTTCTGTTGCAACCCCTTCTCTCCGAGCTCACGCTCGATGTTGGTGATTACTGGCAAGAAGTTGCCAATGATCCACAGGATTGCCCACGCCTCGGCGTTCAGCGTCCCTAGGCGCCACACCATGAAGATGATAATCACCATCACGATCTGAAGCACCAGACCCCACCAACGGATGACACCGTCAGCCATGATGAAGTGCAGTTCCGAGGCAATAGGAGAGGGCAGCTTGCGGTTGTACTGGTGCATGACGTGCTGCGAGTGGATCATGGTGCCGGTAATCGCGACGAGTTCGCCGAAATACAACACCACGAATACCAAGCGAAACTCGTCATACATCGGGATTTCAATGCCAAACAACATGGGTGTGCTATCCTTCCGGATCGGTGTCGTGACGTTCACGAACAGATATATATTATAGCATAAACTACATTAAAATACAATAACCGCCTCGAGAGCGGTTAAGAACGAGTGAATTTCCGACGCAGCCGGTGGGCGGGCCTTTGGGCCTGCTCACCGGCTGCGTCATGGATGTCAGGTGGTCTTCTTCTGCGACGCAGGACGACCAACCAGTGACACCCGGTACCACCAGGTCGCCGTGACGACGACCGTAAAGAGGATGAGTGCGACCGCGAGGCCAACGACCCACCACTCGAGAGGTGTTCCCGAGACGAAAAAGCACATCAATCCATCGACGACCGCTAGAACAGCGGCCGAGTAAGTGAAGTGTTTTTGCATCGGATCTAGAACACCGTATGCGTATGTCCGACTCGATGCGCCCGCCCCCCGTAGGAATAGCGAAGCAAACAGCGTCAAGACACCCAGCGGTAATGCGATCCACAACATGCTTCCTCCTTTGGTCGGCGGTGTGAACTTATCGAATTATACAACTATTCTGTAATTATGCAATGCATTACAATGAAGGTAATGAAAATCGTATTCGCCCAAGGCAATCCTGATAGGAAATATGAAAAAACCCGACACAACACCGGGTTTATGGTTCTTGATGCCATCGCTGATGATCAAAAAGCCTTTTGGAAAGATATCGATAAGTTTCGTGCTCGTATCGCTGAACTGATGATTAACGGTGAAAAAGTGCTACTCGTTAAACCCCAATCCTACTATAACGACACCGGCATTGTGGCCCGGCAGTTCATGGATTACTACAAACTGGACCCTTCAAAAGACATCTTGGTGATCCACGATGAATTGGCGCTACCATTCGGTACTATCCGAGTGCGTGGGGCAGGTAGCGACGCCGGAAATAACGGGATTAAGAGCCTAAACACCCATATTGGTGATGGCTATCCCCGTATTAGAATCGGTATCTGGAATGATATGCGCGACCGCATGGACGATATTGACTTTGTCCTTGGTAATTTCAGTATGCACGAGTCCAAAGTTATGCGTAAACACGTTATTCCTCACGTTAAAAACTTGATCAATCAATACATTGAAGGTTCGCTGGAAGCATCGAGTAAAAGTATCGAGGAATAACCGAAATAATCTATAGAAATGCGAAAAGGCGGTGGAAACACATCCAACCGCCTCTTCGGGTAAAACCCGGGACACCCAGGACCGCCTGTCAGACGGTCGCTTCAGTTCCCACAGGTTTTGGCGCAGACGCCTTCTTGGCCGGATGCGGACGCATCACGAACTTGAGCATCATGCCGGCGAAGACGATACTGCCACCGACGATAATGCCGATGAAGGCAATCTTGACAATGAGGTAGCCGTCGGCGTAGCCATTGAGGGCCCAGTAGATGAGTCCAATGGAAGCGAACAGCAGGATCGCCAGAACGTCGACCGCCATACCCGTCCAGATAAGGAACAGGTGATAGCGCGGCGTGTCACCCTTCAGGAACGAGATCGCCTTGAGAGCGACTGCGACCAGAACGAGTGTCAGAAGAACCGCCAGGGCGATCATCATGAAGCCGTCGATGAACGTCGGAACAATGGTGGCCAACACGGCCGTGGGAATGAACATAAGTTGTAATCCTTCAGAGAGTGGGTGTCAATGCGCCGAAACTGGCACATCGAATAATATTATAGCACTAATGCTTAAATAAGTCAATATGCTTATAGTTAACGCCGAATTAAGAAAACCTTTTTAAACTAAAAAGGCACCAGGTAAGGGTGGGCATCACCTGGCGCCATTTTACCCTTTAACCCACCCGGGAATCTCAGTGAAGCGTCATAACCGATAGAAATGTATGGTATGCGCCTGATCCTCCGAAGAGGGCCACTACTGTATAGTCACTATAGGTGAGATTTCCTTAAAATACGGGTTCCTGCTCTTAAAAAGAGAAGGTGTTAAAGGGATTAGTATACATACAAGGCTGGTATCCGAAGATAGCTTACAAAGTGGAGGGTAGTTACTAGGTAAACACCGTGTATGTAACCTAACATAAGTTAGAATAGGGGGTATAAGGTGCTTGGTCATCCTCGCAGGAATAACCAATCATCATGCATTCTAGCACTTCTTTGACATAATGTCAATACTTAATTTAGGATGGACATAAACACGATGGAAAGCAAGTTAACACTTCTCGATATGTCAGCATTCCTCCGACCCCTAGAAACGCTTGCAGTGGCGCCGACATCGTTATATATCACTGGTACATTACCAAAGGTTCGTCAACCCGCTGTCGCCATTGTCGGCACCCGCCGTCCCAGTAGCTACGGTAAAGAGGTAACGTATCAACTGGCGCATGCGCTTGCTCGTAAAGGCGTCATCATCGTGAGCGGCCTCGCATTTGGTATAGACGCCATCGCCCACAGGGCAGCACTCGACGCTAAGGGAACAACTATCGCGGTGCTCGCAGGTGGTCTCGATAGTATCTATCCGCGTAGTCACGAAGGGTTGGCGCGGTCGATCGTACAAAGTGGCGGTGCCCTGGTCAGTGAATATCCACCAGGTGTAAAAGCCCGCCAATATCAGTTTCTAGCCCGTAATCGACTGGTCAGTGGCCTGTCCGACGGAGTCGTTGTCACCGAAGCAGCCGAGCGCAGCGGCACACTCTCAACCATCAACCACGCGCTCGATCAGAACAAAGAGGTCTTTGCCGTCCCGGGTAATATCAACAGCATACTATCAATCGGCCCCAACCGGTTCATCGCTCAAGGCGCCCACCCTGTCTTGTCAGTCGAATCGATCCTCGAAGTGATTGCGCCTCATATAATAGTCGCTGAACAAATACCTACGCTAACACCCGCAGAGCATCAGCTCGTCTCACTCATACAACAGGGGATACACGACGGCGATGTACTACAAGAACGCAGTACGTTAAGAACCGGAGAATTCCTTCAAACCCTGACAATGCTCGAGCTGAATGGACACATCCGGTCGATCGGACCAAATCAATGGGGAACCACCGTCTAACAAGGTAAACGTTTACAAATCGCGGTAAGTTGTGTAAAGTCAGCCACTGTGTTTAGCTGAATAGATAAGCACGAACGGAATATATGGCAAAAAATTTAGTAATAGTAGAGTCACCAGCAAAAGCTAAAACTATCGAGAAATACCTCGGTAAGGACTTTCACGTACTCTCAAGTATTGGCCATATTCGTTCGATTGCCAAGAAGACAAAGACCGGCACACCACCGATCGACGTCAAGAATAACTTCGAAACAACCTACGAAATCGACCCTGATAAAAAGAAAACTATCACCGAACTAAAAAAGGCCACCAAAGTCGCCGAGCAAGTGTGGCTGGCAACCGATGAAGACCGCGAAGGAGAAGCCATTGCGTGGCATCTTTGCGAAGTCCTGGGCCTCGATCCTAAAACCACCAAACGTATCGTCTTCCACGAAATTACCAAGACCGCCATCGAAGAAGCAGTCAAAGAACCTCGTACCGTCGATATGCAGTTAGTCCAAGCCCAACAAGCCCGTCAAATCCTTGACCGACTGGTTGGCTTTGAACTATCTCCGGTCGTATGGCAAAAAGTCCCTGGTGGAAAATCGGCCGGTCGTGTCCAATCACCAGCTGTCCGCCTTCTGGTTGAACGCGAACGAGAAATCCAAGCCTTTGAAGGTTCTTTCAGTTTCAAGGTCACCGCTGAATTCGACCACAAGGATGGCATTGTCCGTGCCGAGCTACCAAAGCGCTTCGAGACCGAAAAAGAGGCCCAGGCATTCCTCGAAAGCCTCAAGGATGCGACGTTTACCGTTTCTGACATTACGACCAGCCCAGCCACTCGTAACCCTGGCGCACCGTTCACGACCAGTACCTTGCAGCAAGAAGCCAACTCAAAGCTAGGCTTTGGTGCCCGCGCCACCATGTCCAGCGCCCAGAAACTCTACCAAGAAGGTAAGATCACGTACATGCGTACCGACTCGGTTAACCTTAGTGGCCAGGCCATCGCCAGTGCCAAAGATTTCATTACCAGCAAGTACGGCGCCGACTATTCACAGGTTCGTCAATTCAAGACAAAATCTGCCAGCGCCCAAGAAGCCCACGAAGCTATTCGCCCAACTGACATGTCGGTTGAAAAGGGGAGCAGCAACGAATACGACCAAAAGATCTATGACCTCATCCGCCGTCGTGCTCTCGCCAGCCAAATGGCGCCAGCTAAACTGGAACGGACCACTGCAACGATTACTATCAGCACCTCTAAATTAAACTTCGAAGCTAAAGGTGAAGTGGTCATCTTTGACGGATTCCTCAAACTGTATGGTGGTGGCAAAAAAGACCCTGATCTTCTGCCTCCAATTGCCTCTGGTGATCTGTTAAAACCATCGGTCGTGACCGCAAAGCAACTCTTTGCCCGCCCACCAGCTCGCTACACCGAAGGTAGCCTGGTTAAGAAGCTCGAGGAACTCGGCATCGGCCGCCCCTCAACCTACGCGACCATCATCAACACCATCCAAGTCCGCGACTACGCCGTCAAAGGCGAAGGCGAAGGCGAACCCCGCGACGTGATCGTCCTAAGTCTTGGCGACGCTAACCGTTCGGTTTCTTCTGAAAAGCTCGGCGACGACAGTGTTAGTACTGCTACTGAAGAGACTAAAAGCGAAGTGCAGGCGCGCAGCGCCGAAACGGTCTCTGAACGTAGCAGTACTAGCAGTGGCGTCACACGTAACGTTATCCAAGAAAAAACCGGCTCTGACCGCGGTAAACTAGTCCCGACCTCAATCGGCCTCATGATCAGCGACTTCCTGACCGACAACTTCGAGCAAGTCGTCGACTACGGCTTTACCGCTGATGTCGAACAAGATTTCGACAAAATTGCCGCTGGCGCTCTTGCTCGTAACGTTATGCTTGAAAAATTCTACGAGCCATTCCATAAACTCATCGAGGGGTCAGGCAAAATCGACCGCGCCGCCGTTGCCCAGGCTACCCCTGTCGGAACCGACCCTAAATCAGGAAAAACCATCTATGCCCGCTTTGGTCGCTTTGGCGCTATGTTGCAACTAGGTGAAACCGAGGACGAAGAAAAACCAAAATTCGCCCCAATGCCTGCCGGTGCTCGCATCGATACCGTTACGCTTGAACAAGCCCTTAAGGCCTTCGAACTTCCAAGGGTAGTAGGGCAAACCGCTGATGGCAAAGACATCAAAGCTAATATCGGACGCTTTGGCCCGTACATCCAAGTCGACAAACTCTTCGTTAGCATTAAACCCCTCGATCCTCATACAATTACCGAAAAAGAAGCCCTCGACCTCTACGCAGCCAAGCTCACATCCGAAGCCGAAAAGAATATTTCTGACTTTGGTAATGGTATTAAGGTGTTAAATGGCCGCTACGGTCCTTACGTTACCGATGGTAAAAAGAATGCCAAGATTCCAAAAGACGTCGAACCAAAAGACATTACTCACGACCAAGCAAAAAAGATGCTCGACGAAGCACCAGCGACAAAAAAGCGTTTCCCGCGCCGTAAGACATCGTAATTATTGACTTTTTATTTCTAAACTGATGTAATACTCCAATCACGTAATCTCGTGATTTCCCCAGTTAGAAGGGCTCCACCCATGACCGTCATCTCTGTCGAACTGTTCGCTGCGCACGACTTCTACCCCCCGGTGGACGTCATCAAGATCTGCGCGGAGGAACTGTTCCCGGTGATCTTCGCGAGCATCGACACCAAGAACCCGCCGGCCTCGACCGACTTCATCGTCGACGAGAAGGTGAACACCAACCAGGACCTCGGCAAGAAGGACCTCGTGGTGACCATCACCGGCGAGGGCAACACGATCCCGAAGCAGTTCGCCACGCACTACGCCAGCGACGTGGAGGACGCGCTGGTCGAGGCACTCGGCGGCGAGGTCAAGATCGGCGTCGAGATCTTCCGTGCGAAGTACACCCGCATCGGCGGCTCGAGCACCAAGCTCAAGCGTCTGCCGATGCAGGAGAACGACCGCTTCACGTCGGCGCTCGCGAAGATGGACCTGCGGATCCTCGCCGAGGACGACCGCATCCAGGTGGACACCGACACTGGTGCCATCAGCGTGCTCACCGAGCTCGACGCCGGCCTCCCGTCGGCGGCCAGCGTTCTCGGCGAGATCAACGACCCTAAGTCGGCGGTCGCGCTCTAGAGGTAGCCCTCACTGCGGGAAAGCTGCGTCGCTCCAGAATCCATCTGGAATACGACGCGGCTTTTCGCTTTTTTATGGTACTTTAAGCCTGTCATACCACATCTTGTGGATAACTAAAGGCTCATAACACTATTTACAGGGTATGTCACATTCATGCTATAATGAAGCAAATCTATGATACTTCATAAATTGTTTGACATTATATAAAGAATCTTGTATAATGATAAGCATATTTATAAAAGTAGTGTAACTCCTGAGGTGTGGCGGGAAGAAAGACTAGAGTATGAGCGACGCGACTGAAACCAAACAGCCTACCGACTTGAAAGCAGGAGTTACTGACGTCCTAGCTCTTATCGAGCAAGAGCGTGAACGTGAAATTATTACGCGCCGTTTCGGCCTCTACGACCGTCGTGAGACCCTCGAACAGATCGGTGAACTGCTTGGTATCACTCGCGAGCGTGTTCGTCAGCTTGAAAAAGCTATTCTGATCCGTCTCAAGATTGCTGCCGAAGAAGGCAAGACCGAAGTTGTCACTAGCCTTGAAAAGTCATTCATTCGCGCTCTTAGCGAAATGGGTCGTGTTGCTCGTATACAAGACCTTGCAGACACTATCTATGGCCGCGCAACTAACCAGCAAGAACGTGCACACGTAGCCTTTATCGCCACTCTGGCGCCTGGTCTGACCGTTATCGACGAAAACGACCACTACTTTAGTGCTGTCGGTATCGCTGAATACGGTGACGAAAAGAAAATCCGTGCTCGCGTTGACGAAATCGTCAG
>JBAQNZ010000022.1:0-6822 GCA_049304275.1 Candidatus Microsaccharimonas sp.
GGGGGTACAGCAAAGGTTACGCAACTCGAAGACCACCTGGGTGATGTACTCGAATATTCGACACTTATAGATAAGGGCGGCGGAACATTCGATGAAACGAAAAGATTATTATCGTGGCCAGACGTTAATCTTCAGCCGAAAGAAAAGCAATCGCGGACCTTTGCCGTCCAGTTACTTGCAACGACACCATCAACACCAGTCGGACAAAGCGACCCTAGCTCATATAACTGTTTGATGGAAAATGTATTTGGAAACGATTACACCATTCCGGTTACCTGTGCTCCACCAAAAGTCATCGAAAAGGTTACCACCGAACTGCCAAAAACAGGTCCAACCGAAAACATGATCTTTGCCGGTGTTGTCCTGGCAGTCGTTACCTACTTCTTCTTCCGATCGAAACAAATGAATAAAGAAGTCCGGCTGATTCGCCGCGACCTAAACGCAGGAACAATATAATATGAGTAATCCCGAACAGCAACCAGGTGACAACGAACGCGTCGAAATACCACGCGTTTCAGATGAACAATACGAACGAGCCAAAGCCGAAGCAGGTGCAGAGATTGGCAAGGAACATATCGAGAGTGCCGAGTCGCAGGCAGAAAAAGCCAAGGTAGAAGCCCTTGAAAACGCCATCAGTGTCGAAGCCGGAAGTGCTGAAAAGGCTAAAAAAGAACCTCGTCAATCACCTACTCGTGGTCGCAAGGGCGCGATTAGTAAAAAAGAGCGTGATGCTAGCTTTAAAAAGCACATAGCACAGGTTCAAGAAGAGTTACCAGCACCACAACGTATCTTTAGTAAGCTCATCCACAACAAAGTTGTTGAACGAACCAGTGAAGCGATCGGTGCAACTGTTGCCCGTCCAAACGCAATCTTGGCTGGTGCGGTCGTTGCCTTTCTAGCCGTCTTGGTTGTCTATTTGGTTGCGAAGAACCTCGGCTATGTATTATCTGGCTTTGAAACCATCGGTGCGTTCGTCGTCGGTTGGTTACTGGGTATACTGTACGACTTCCTCCGTGTCATGGTGACCGGTAAAAAAGCCTAGTTATCCTTTAGTATTATCGTAACTTAATCGATATTTCATCTGCGTGGCCGTCCTCACGAACATGTAATTTATGCTTGTCCTCAGGGTTGACTGGGGTTTGTTCTTTTTTTGGCGCTTCATTCTTTACGATGGTTGGTTTGCGCTGTTTTGGATCCTCTACTACAGGGGCACTCACCGGTTGACCTGCGGTTGGACCAAAGGCGGGATCAGGCGCTGGTGCAACCGGTTTAGGATTCGAGGTAATGTGTTGACGTTTCGCTAGCCAATCATCGAGGAACGAACTACTGGCTGGTGCAACCGGAGTAGCCGTAGCGCCAGTCCTCGGCGTTCCGGGCGTTGCCGGACCAGCTTGAAAGGCGCTCATGCGTTCTTGTTGGGCTTTCTTCAAAGCTTCCATCTTCGCCTTGCGCACCTCATCACCCGCACCGAGGCGTTTAAAGATATCTTGCCCTACCTCGGCACGCGGACGACCAAATTTAGCCGAAGATAGTTTCTTTAAGGCGTCCCTTAGTTGTGGATTACTCTCGCCCATACTCGGAACAAGCGACATACTAAATGCGGCCGATGGGACATTATTAATCATAACTGTCGTAATCGTTTTAAAGTTCGGAAGTTTCGTCAGGTCTTCGGCGTCAAAAGTTGGAGTAAATTTCTTTTGCAGAATCTCGGCATCGGTGATACCGATACGCCCAGAAATCACGGTTCCGATGTTACCGATGATCGCTTCGCGGATCTTGTCGGTTAACTGGGTCATGAACTGGTTTGCCAACACCAAGCTCAAGCGGTACTTACGAGCTTCTGACAGAATACTTTCAAAACTATCAGTGGCGAAGTTTTGGAACTCATCGACATACAGCGTAAAGTCTACGCGTTCGGCTTCGGGAATATCAGCTCGTCCCATGGCCGCAGCTTGGAACTTCATCACAAAAATCATACCCAGTAGTTGCGAGTTCAGTTCACCCGTTCGACCCTTTGACAGGTTCACGAGGAGGATCTTTTTATTGTCCATGATTTCGCGGATATTAAACCCGCTCTTGGTCTGGCCGATGATATTACGCATCATTTCGTTACCCAGGAAGGCACCGAACTTGCTGGCGAACCAACCCAACATTTCACCTTTTGATGACTCGCTCGTCTGGGCCATTTCTTTGTTCCAGAAATCGAGAACGGTAGGGTTCTTGACGTACTTTAATTTCTCGTCGGCAAACGACTGGTCGATGAATACTTGGTTCACGTCTAGAAATGATGATCCGTTCGGGTCACTCATTACTGTCAGAGCTGCGTTACGGAACCATGATTCAAAGCGTGGACCAACAATACCAGTGTGGCCTGGGTCGTACAATTTATATATCATGGCGATCGACTCTTGAATCAAAAAGTCTTGCTGATCGGCATTCTCGAACTCAAACAAGTTCAATCCAACCGGCATCTCCATGTCACCAGGGCTGAAGTAAATGACGTCTTCGACGCGTTCTTTTGGCACCATGCCCAGCAACCTCTCGGCCGAGTCACCGTGTGGGTCAATAAAGGCAAAGCCTTTCCCGTCCATCATGTCTTGGAAGGCGAGGTTCTCGAGCGTGACTGACTTACCAGTACCCGTCTGTCCGATGATATAGGCATGGCGACGACGGTCGTTACTACTTAAACGAATCGGCTTTTTAGCACCACGGAATTCATTATATCCCAGCAGGAAGCCTTCATCCATCGTCTGTGTTGGGCCATCCACCTGCTTGTCCATTTGGCGCTGAACCTGCGATGTCGGAATTGAACCTTGGTTCGGCAAGTGGAAAATCGTTGCTAACTCAACCGTGTTCAATAGATTTTGATTCACACCCTGCGGGAAAAAGCGGAAGATATACGCGGTGACGAACTCTTCCATATTCTTGGCTGCGGTAAATTTGAAGCCGTTATTTGAAGTTGAGTCGAACAGGGCGAACGCAGAAACGACACTCCCTAGAAGTGCCTGTGATTTACCTGGCGTAGCGGAAGAGGCAACAACGCGTATCAGTGTTTCGTAGGCTGGATAGCGTGTCTTTTCTTCAATCGATTCAACAACACCCTGCTCTAGCGAACTTAGTTGCTTGTCTTCTGGCTTTGCCTCGTTCGATTCAGGCGGTTTCCACAGCGCCGCTACCAGGCCACGCATACTCGAACCACCAAGGGTTGGTTTTATGCCTTTATCTTTTTTAATCTGTTCAGCGACCGCTACGGCACCCTTGATCCAACCTGTTGCCGCTGGACGAATCATGATTTGAATACCAATACCGTCTTCTTTGGTAGCTGCTGATAGTGCGTTTAGCATCGCACGGGCTGCATCACGCTTTGATTCTTGGAAGGTAGCGATTGGGTAGGCAAAGTTCTTCTTGAGGGTAAACTCACCTCCCGTCGTGCCGCTGATGCGTGCCGCCGGGTTAAAGATATTACGTTCAGCCACCTCTTCCAATCGAGCGGTAGGGTACGCAGCTGCAACCGCCTGGGTGATCGTTTCGATCAGTGCGATCGGGACAACAACATAATAGTGAACCAGCCCTTCGTGGGCAACGACTTCGAATGATACGTGGCGCTGACCATAGATTTTACTCTTGAAGCCTTTGGTCGCGGTACTCGCGATAATGTTATACATCACCTGCGCTTGGGACAGCACTTCCTCATTCAAGTCACGCTCGTCGCGCCCATTTGCCTCGAGGTCATCACCCGCAGGGGGAATATGTATATACAGTGGCACCATCTTCAGGCCACGTTCATAATTCTTGGCTTCACGCAGGACACGGCGGTATTGCAACAACACAAAGGTAAGGACACCCACCACGAGCAAAATAATAATGAACGAAGTAAGTATTGTCCCAATCACCTCTTATACCCTCGTTGCCAGCTTATTCACCGGCGCCAATCACCTTCCCATATCGCTTCTGCAGATAATCTTTTTGTAATTCACTCACCTTTGATGAACGTCCGTGTGGATCATCCTTGGTGGCAAGAATGATCTGCTTTGCCTTATCCACCCATTCTTTTTCGATCACATCTTCATCAGCGGCCACTGCTGGATTCGTCGAGTCAGCGACGGGCACAACAGGCGTAATAACTGGTACAGCGACCTGCTGGATCGGTGCGCTTTGGGCGGCCATATCCGTAGCCGCAGCGGCAGCTTCGGCAGTCTGTTCAAATTGTTCACCTCGTGTTTCAATACCGCTTTCAGGTGACGGCGCCACCGAAAGTTGCTCGCCCACGCGTGTGGGTGGCATAGGAAGTTGTTCTGGCCCTACTTGGGGTCTGGTGTTCTCGGGCTGCATATCTGTAATTATAGCATAACGACTAATGTCAATTCACTGCTTTTAATAAATCCTTTTCGTTATATACACACAACCGACAACTTCAAATAATGCCACGAGAATAAGCTCATATACACCAACTGAACCGACCGACTGCAGACCGATTAACATAACCGGTGCAGCGGCTAAAATCGTCGAATAATAGTACGCTCGACGAAACGAAATCGGCTGGATTGGTTTTTTCATCATAAACCCAGCGGTTGCGTAGCGAATAATGCGGCTGGCGCCATACAAAAAAAAGCTTATCAGACCAAGAAAGGTCAGATAAGCCGAGATAAATAGCACAAGAAGTCCGAAAGGACCGGCTGTTGCAGGGGTTGTCAGCACCAGCATGAGTGACAGCAAGATAAGACTTGCAAGGGAGATAAGTGCGATGGCTCGTTGTAACATAACACCGTTACTATATATGAACCATAAGAGATTTGAAACATGGAGCCCGAGCAATGCGCTTTAATGTTAAAGGTTACAGCAAACGCCGCTAAAAATTTAATATAAGGCGTGTGAACCGATGACGGCGCACTGCTACATGGCTATCTGACCGCTCCTAGGAAAACCCAGGGGCAACCGTGTGCTCAAAGTCTGTGTTCCGAGATATTACGCCAAGAAGTGTCGTTACTCGCTCTCAATGAGTAAGTTATTTTCTTGGCGTAATACCTGTACTTACAGGCAAACGCTTTTGGCGGAGCATCGGCGCCACCGCGAACAAGTAAATCTATAGGTGCGAATTTCCGTAGTAGGAATATAAAAGATTTATCTGTCGCCTAATGGCAACGCCAACTTTCCGTCAAAATTGGTCAGTGTGATACAAGGATAAAGATGTTAAGGTGTGGTGCGTTTTTTGTACTGTGGCTTTTGTTTGTTTTTGTAAAAGCTTGTTTTTACTCTAGCATAAACACTTTGGTAGGTCAACGGTTTTTGTATGTGTTTTGTATGTGAAAAATACATCATAGCATCATCTATATTCGTTTTTAAGGTGTTGTATAGCTACATGTTGAATATATTACATCGTTGTATTCAATGTCTTAGCTCTAATATGTAGCAAGCACGCTGTATGTCGTTGCCAGCCACTGCATATAGGGTTATTTAGATATACGCTACGATGACGGGCCGGTGGAGGTCGAGTTATTGACAGTGCCATTCCAGATCCAGTTGGACGAGTTGCCGTCAGCAAAGCCGTAAAGAGCGGTACCTTGCGTGAGCATTGCCCCATCAGTATCCAACGTACCTCCGGATGGTGGAAGACTACTGTTCGAATGTGTCCACACCGAGAATGAAGCGGCGTTCGTCGGCGCTGTCGCAGAGACTGAAAATCGGGTCCAGATATTAGGAGTTACCGCCGCAAAGGTGCCCTGAACTTGCGTGATGCCCGTCCCGCCCGCATCCTTAAACATCAAGAATAAAGACTGTGAACCTGACCAAGACTGCCTAAGGTAGATGGAAAAGAAATACGTTGCGCCGGTAACAATGGGTCGATCCGGCGTGAAATTGACTCCTGACTGTACGGTTCCTGTAGGAGCTGTTGACCACGTTGTGCGTTTGAATGTTGTACCAAACATCGGTGCAGTAGTCCCGAGCGACTCAGCTCCCACCCCACCCGTCCCGTAGTTAGTCCAGTACACCCCGGCACTGGTCATATTGGGGTTAGGGATGAGGTTAGTAATCGCCGCTACTCCACCCTGCCCATGCCCAGCACAGCCACCACTAGTCGGGACGGGGACGCTGTTCGAACTGTAGTAAGAGGTGCTACCGGTCGTCACAGTAATGCAATAGGTTTTTGGGGTTGAGGTATTGTTAACACTATACTGATACGTGGTATCACCGCTATCAGCCACCCCAACAGCAGCAAGGCTTGCGGGATATTGGTCAGAGTTGTCGACAGCATAAGCCATAACCTTTTTAGCCACCTGCGATACCGCAGACTGGGTAGCGGCCACTTTGGCGCGGTTCTGAATGCCGTTATAGGCAACAACCGTAATCGCCGCCAAAATGCCTATCACCACGATGACAATCAGTAATTCGACGATAGTAAAGCCTTGTTGCGATGCCCTATTTCTCATGCTACCCCTATTGTGAAGATGAATAATTAATACTTCTTAACTATTGCGGCTTGTTTCGATGTCGGGATACACAAAACCCGCCGCTAGCGGACCTTTCGATCCCATGGAGGTTTCCCTGACATGACGCATAAACGCACTAAACAACGGGTTTAGTGCGTTTACGCGATTTTCAACCATGCCTTTCGCTAGAGCTACTAAGTTTAGGTTGTGGTGCCAAATTGTACGTGCGCACACAGCGCACTTACAGTCATTGTAGCATAAGCAATACGGTCGTTTACACCTCATGCCAGACCTTGTCGTCTAAACCCTCACATAGTACTCGTACGACGTGGTATTTTTTACCTAAAAAATGTATGAAAATGTTATTGACACAAGCACTATGAGCGCTTATTAT
>JBAQNZ010000023.1:0-12856 GCA_049304275.1 Candidatus Microsaccharimonas sp.
GTTGACTTCCACACCGCACGTGCACAGACTCCTGCTGGCATCATTGGTGTCAAAGTGTGGATCTATAAGGGTGAGAGGAGCGAATAGTCATGTTACTTCCAAAGAAAACCAAGTACCGAAAAGTACGAAAGGGTAAGAACGAAGGCGTCGCTACTCGCGGAAATTACATCGCATTTGGCGACTATGGTCTGCAGTCTCAAAGTAACAACGATATTACTTCACGTCAGATTGAAGCGTCTCGCCAAGCGATGACTCGTCACATCAAACGTGGTGGTAAAATCTGGATTCGTATCTTCCCTCACATTCCTAGAACTCGCAAGCCACAAGATGTGAAAATGGGAAGCGGTAAGGGTAACCCTGAATTCTTCGTCGCCAAAGTGAAAGCAGGCACCGTCTTGTTTGAAATGAAGGGTGTTGAAGAAGAAGTAGCACGCGAAGCAATGCGTCTTGCTGCACACAAGCTACCCGTTAAGACGAAATTCGTCATAAAGGAGCAAGCATAATGGCTGCTGACGTAAAGAAGACCGCAAAGGTTTCAAAAGTAACTAAGAAGGCGACTGAAGTGAAGACGCTTGAACAACTCCAGGAAGAACTGGTAAGCCTTCAAGCAGAACACCTCGAATCTCGAAAAAGCCATCGCGCTGGTGAATTAGTAAACCCACATGTTCTCACCGTACAACGTAAGAACATTGCCCGGGCCCACACCGCCATCGCTATCGCAAAACGTACAGCTGTAAAGGAGGAGAACTAATATGGCAAAACAACTCACTGGTATTGTCACCTCTGATAAGGCTGACAAAACGATTACTATTACGGTTACTAGCCGTGAAACGCACCCTATTTATGGTAAGCAGTACACGGTTACCCGTAAGTACACTGCTCACGATGAAAAGAACGAAGCTCACATGGGTGACAAGGTAACTATTTCTGAAACTCGACCAATTTCAAAGACAAAATCTTTCGCATTGGTAGAAGTTAATGAAAAGTCTCGCGGTTCAATCGAACTGAAAGAGGAAGAGGTATAGTATGATTCAGCAAGAATCTCGCCTCAAAGTAGCTGACAACAGCGGTGCAAAGGAAATCCTATGTATTCGTGTTCTCGGCGGTACAAAGCGTCGTTACGCTCACGTCGGTGATATCATCGTCGCAACCGTGAAGGATGCTAACCCAACTGGTACGGTAAAGAAGAAATCAGTCATCAAGGCTGTCGTTGTTCGAACCCGTAACCAAATCCGTCGTAAAGACGGCAGCACGATCGTCTTTGACGACAACGCCGCAGTAATCATTAACGATGATAAAACTCCTAAGGGTACTCGTGTCTTTGGACCAGTTCCCCGCGAACTACGTGACCTTGGGTACGCAAAAATCATCAGCCTAGCACCGGAGGTACTCTAAGATGGCACGAATCATTAAAGGCGACACCGTCAAATTGATCAGTGGCGCTTCAAAGGGCACAACTGGAAAGGTTGTTGCAGTTACCGCTGATGGTGTAAAGATCGAAGGAATCGGTCAAAAGCACCGTCACTTCAAACCAACCCAACTAAACCCACGTGGTGGACACAAAGACATTCATGTTGCAGTGCCACTTCACAAAGTTGCACTCGTCGTTGACGAAAAAAGCGGTAAAACAAGCCGTGTTGGATACATTAAGAATGCTGATGGCAAGACAGTTCGTCTCGCTCGTCAACTAAATAGTAAGGAGATCCGATAATGGCTACATCAGCTACTATCAAAAACGTTTTGGCCGCTCCTCGCCTGAAAGCCTTGTATACGGGAACGTATGCCAAGGAACTACAAGCCGAACTCGGTCTAGCGAACATCAACCAGGTTCCTCGCTTAGAGAAGATTGTAGTCAGTGTTGGAATCGGCAAGAATAAAGACGACAAACACCACTACGAAGTGGTGCGTAATACAGTTACTAAGGTTACTGGACAATACCCTGTTGATCGTATGGCAAAGAAATCAATTGCTGGTTTCAAAATTCGTGCCGGTATGAACCGTGTCGGACTGAGTGTCACGCTACGTAACGACCGTATGTACGAATTCCTTGACCGCCTGGTTAACGTCACTTTGCCTCGTGTCCGTGACTTTCACGGCGTCAGCGCAAAAGCGTTTGACAAAGCAGGTAACTATAACCTAGGTGTTGTTGAGCAATCTATTTTCCCTGAACTATCTTTTGAAGAAACTCAACACCTACACGGTATGCAAATCACCTTTGTTATCCGTCAAGGAAGCAAAGTAAACAGCCGTGCATTACTTGAAAAATTTGGTGTTCCCTTCGAAAAGGACAATAAGAAAGAAGGAGGAGTTCGCTAAATGGCTAAAACATCTGCAGTTGTTCGCGACGAAAAGCGAAAGAAAATGATCCAGAAATACGCCGCAAAGCGTGCCGAGCTAAAGGAAATGGGTGATCTGGAAGGATTGGCTAAATTGCCACTGAATAGTTCACCAACTCGTTGGAAGAACCGTGACGCACTGCATGGACGCCCTCGTGCCTACATGCGCCGATTCGGTTTAAGTCGTATTAATTTCCGTGAAAAAGCCTCACAGGGACAAATCCCAGGCATCACTAAGAGTAGTTGGTAGGAAGGAGTACGTATGTCACTACAATCTACAGATCCAATCGCTGACCTACTGACTCGCATCCGTAATGCTGTCATGGTAGGTAAAAACGAAATCACTGTTCCTTCAAGCAAATTGAAGGTAACCGTAGCGAAGGAGCTACAAAAAGCTGGATACTTAACGAAAGTTAAGATCGAGCCAGCGAAACCACGAGACATTCTGGTTGTTACGATTAACAAACCAGGTGAAAACTCGACAATTAACGAGATTACCCGTCTTTCAAAACCTGGCCGCCGTGTCTACGTTGGTGCAGATGAAATTCCAAAGGTAAAAAGTGGCCGAGGTATTGTCCTGGTGAGTACTAGTAAAGGTGTCGTCACCGGCTATGAAGCACGCAAACAGCGTCTCGGCGGTGAGTTACTGCTAAAGGTTTACTAGAGAAGTTCGTGTTTCGATGAGAACCGCCGTGAATATCGGCGGTTCTTTATCATATAGTTTGCTTGGTAAGCAATGCTCTTTATTGCAATAATTGCTGATAAGCATTACAATTATTGTATGGAAAAAGGAACGGGTCCAAAACCACGAGTAAATTTATTTGGCTATCTCGATGAGACTGGCTTGCTTCATTCGCCGGCTACGGATAAGGTATTTGGGCTTGGGCTGACAATCTGTCACAATCCCAAGCAACTGCACCGGGATATTATCAACTTTCGCAATAAGAAGCGATTTTATAAAGAGTTCAAGTTCACAGACATTCGTAAGGAAAGCCTGCCTATTTATAAAGGGTTGGTAGATATTTTTATTAACTCGAGTAATGTTAGTTTCTCGAGCCTCGTCTTCGATAAGAAACAACTCGATCTTAAAAAGTATTTTGATGGTGACTATGAGCGCGCTTATGGGGTGTATGTTGCCCAGCTTGTATCTATGGCTCTCGAAGCTGAGTCTAGCAAGGGAAGTAATTATATCGTTATCTTGGCTGACGACGTATCAACTAGTAAAAATGATCGATTCGAAAAAGTCGTGAAAGACAAAGTAAAGATGCGTCTGCGACGCAACGCTGTATTTGGTGTCGCTCGGCTTGAGTCACATGCAATTACCGAGATTCAAATGACAGATGTCTTACTCGGAATCGTGGCGTATGCCTATAAGGTGAAATTTGGCATGGTGAAGGCGAGTGGTGCGAAGCTTGAGATGGTAAAGTATGTGCAAAAAGTGCTCGACATTGATAAGCTTTCCGAGTCACAGACAATAAAAAAGCGCAGGGGTCTGCGTTTCAGTGTTGAAGAGTTCAAAGCTCAGTAGTTTTCGGAAAATAAAATAGATGGCGCTTTGGGTGCAATGATCATCGAAGATCAACCCACGCATTCCATCTATCCTTACAAGATAGCAAAATGGTAGCAAAAAGTCAATGGTGATTGCATTCTACCCCTGAACGTGCTACTATTAATCAGATAATATTTTGCGAGTGAGATCTGAAAGATTTTGCGCGTGCAGTAGTAATACTGTCAGCACCGAAGCCTTGCCGGTTTCACTCGTGGTAAACAAGAAAGTAGATCATGAGTCGAATCGGAAAACTACCAATTCAGATCCCATCTGGCGTGACAATCACGGTCGGCGATGACATTATTACTGTCGTTGGTTCAAAAGGCCAACTGGTAGTGCCTCATCTGTCTGATGTTATTGTTACTCTCGAAGAGGGAAATGTGATCGTTACCCGCAAGGATGACGAACGTATTGCAAAGGCACAACATGGACTGCAACGAGCACTCCTTAACAACGCGGTTGACGGCGTCACTAAAGGCTTTGAAAAGAAGCTGGAAGTGAACGGTGTCGGGTATCGCGTTGAAGGCGGCGGTCAAGAAATCCAAATGGCGCTTGGTTTTTCACACCCTGTGAAATACAAAGCCCAAGACGGCATTCTATTGACCGTTAATAAAATGGAAATTACGGTGAGCGGTATCGACAAGCAAGCGGTTGGACAAACTGCTGCCGAGATCCGCAGCCTCAAAAAGCCTGAACCTTACAAGGGCAAAGGTATTAAGTACGCCGACGAAGTTATTCTTCGAAAAGCTGGAAAGGCAGGTAAATAATCATGACTGATCTGACTAAGAAACTGCTCAACCGGGCACTTCGTGCTACCCGTGTCCGTGCAAAGATCACCGGAACTGCGCTGCGCCCACGTTTGACCGTTACTATCAGCAACAAACATGTTAGTGCGCAACTGATCGATGACGAAGCAAAGAAAACGATCGCTGCATCGACAACTGTCGGTACAAAGCAAACCGGAACAATGACTGAACAAGCAGTATTTATTGGTTCTGATATCGCTAAAAAAGCAAAGAAAAGCAAGATCACCACTGTAGTATTCGATCGAAACGGTCGACAATATGCACAGCGTTTAGCTGCGCTAGCCGATGCTGCTCGTAAAGAAGGACTGGAGTTCTAATATGGCTGAAGTACAACAATCACGACCACAAGGCGGACGCCCGCAAGGTAACCGTGGCCCACGACGCGACCAAGCGCCGGCTGAACCAAAGCAATTCGAAGAATTGGTTATCAACGTCGACCGTGTCTCACGCGTCGTCAAAGGTGGACGTCGTTTCCGATTCAAGGCACTCGTTGTCATCGGAGACCACAAAACCAAGGTTGGTGTCGGTGTCGCAAAGGGTGCTGACGTACAAGTAGCGATTCAAAAAGCAACCGACGTTGCGAAAAAGAATCTGATTGTCATACCTGTCCTTAACGAGACAATTCCTCACGAAAACGAAGTTAAATACTCTGGCGCACGCGTGCTACTAAAGCCCGCTGCTCCTGGTACCGGTATCATTGCTGGTGGTGTTGTCCGTTCAATCATTGGTATGACTGGTATTCGAAACTTGCTTTCGAAATCACTTAACTCTACCAACAAAGTGAACATCGCCTACGCAACTATCGAAGCACTTCGCACACTCGTCCCTCGCGACGAGTGGGTAGGGAACACTCCTTCAAAGAAGTCTGCCCCCAAAGCAGAAGCGATTGAGGAGACAGTCTAATGACTAAATACAACGAACTTCAGATCGAGCCTAATCGCAACAAAAAGCGTGTCGGACGGGGTATTTCAGCGGGTGGTGGTAAAACCGCTGGTCGTGGAACCAAGGGTCAGGGCGCACGTACAGGTAAAAAACTGAACCCAACCTTCCAGGGTGGTCAACGAACTTTGGTTCGTGCCGTTCCTAAGGCTCGTGGGTTCAAAAGTATCCGTACGGCTGCTCAAGTTGTCTATCTTGACCACTTGAACGCTTTTAAAGGAAAAACTGCTGATAACTTTACATTATTCGAAGCTGGATACATCCGAACTCCGTTTAACTCGGTAAAGGTTATCGCTCGTGGTGAGTTAACCGAAAAAGTGACATTGAAGGTTGCTGGTGCGAGCGCAAGTGTCGTCGCGGCTATCGTCAAAGCCGGTGGTGAATACGTAAAAACACCCGTACCTATTAAGCAGAGCACTGAAGAGGCTGAAGCAAACGATAAATAATCACTGCAAACGCAACAAAGCACGCCGAAATGGCGTGTTTTTGTTTGTCTGGCCACTGCGGTATGTAGTATAATGGCTATAAAGAAATCAACTTAGTAGAATAGAAATACCGAAAACGACTGATGAACTGGAAAACAATCTTCCGATCACTAAAAAATCGCGACATGCTGAAACGATTGCTCGTCGTTCTTGGTATTATCATCATTTACCGATTATTGTCACATATTCCCGTTCCACTGGCTGAACCGACCGAACTTCGCGAAGTGATCAATAGTGTCGTTAGTAGTACTGATTTTGGTGGCTTCCTGAACCTCCTTACTGGTGGTGCACTAGCCAGCTTCTCAATTGTCCTTGTCGGTATGACACCGTTCATTACTGCCTCTGTTATTACACAGCTTTTAACCAAAGCAATCCCTCGGCTCGAAGAGCTACACAAAGACGGTGAATCGGGTCGTCGCAAGATTAACCAGTGGACTCGTTTCATTACTATTCCACTAGCGGTCATTCAATCCATAGCCTTTATCTATATCCTTCGTCAAACCATTCTTGCGGGTAATACAACCGTTCTCAGCGATCCTACGGCCATCGAGTGGGTTGTGGCTGTTGCTGCGATGACTGCGGGCTCTGTGCTTCTGATGTGGCTGGGTGAGTTAATTACTGAACAAGGTGTCGGTAACGGTATTAGCTTGATTATCTTTGCAGGTATTATTAGCCAGCTTCCTTCAATGCTTTCGACGCTCGGTTCAGGCTTATTCGATACATCGACTGGTTCGATGAATGTCTTTAACTGGTTTACGCTACCGATAAATCCGACGGTGTTCTGGGTGGCACTGGGTATCTTGCTAGTGTCCTTGTTCCTGTTATATATGTTAGTGAAAATCAATGAGGCCCAGCGTATTATCACCATTAATTATGCCAAGCGTGTGCAGGGTAACAGTAACTACGGTGGTGTGAAAAGTATCCTCCCTGTCAAACTGATCGCAGCTGGGGTGATTCCGGTCATCTTTGCTGTCGCTTTTCTATCGCTCCCAGCCTTCATTGGGCAGGTGTTGAAGGCAACAGGCGACGTTAACTATCTTGACCTGGCTAATAACCTCATCCTTTGGTTTCAGGCGCCGAACCCAGGTAACTTCACGGGGTCAACACTCCAGGCGTTTATCTACCCAGCATCGTACTTTGTTCTAGTTATTATGTTTACTTATTTCTACACGGGTATCGTCTTTAACGCTAATGAAATCGCCGAAAACCTGCAAAAGCAAGGTGGTTTTATCGAAGGCGTTCGCCCAGGTAAAACAACCGAGAAGTTCCTGTCTATGACCGTGAATCGCCTCATCCTATTTGGTTCACTGGTGCTTGGTTTAATCGCTATTACACCGTTCATCGCCGAGTTCGTACTGTATCAAGTAGCGGGTATTAGTAATACGAACTTGTCGATCGGTGGTACGGGACTATTGATCGTTGTTTCGGTAGGCCTTGAGACATTGCGTCAGGTCAACTCACGTGCCCTCATGGTCACGTACGACGACTATAAATAGGACCTTGCCATCTCAATACCCCTTATGCTAAACTAACCTTAAACATTATCTAAAGACACTAGAAGGGCATCATGTCTCGATGATTAAACACAAACAGGCTAAGACTGGTTTCACTATCGTCGAACTCCTCATCGTCATCGTGGTCATTGGTATTCTAGCGGCCATTACTCTCGTGGCATATAACGGCATCAATAACCGAGCCAAAACCTCTGCTGCTGCCTCGGCTGCTTCCCAAGCTGGCAAGAAGATCGCCCTCTATGCTGTCACCAATAACGAACAGCTGCCATCCACCCTGGCCGCTGCTGGCCTGGTGAGTGATGCAACCACTACCTACCAGTACACGCCCAATACCACCGTCTCTCCCCAGCTCTTCTGCGTCACTGCTACCAATAGTGGTGTCAGCAGTCACATCGCCAGTAGTGGCAGCCCCACTGACGGTCCCTGCCCAGGCCACACTGGCACGGCACCAACCACGCTCGCAGATGGTACCACCTGTCCAACAGGCTACATCGTGGTGCCAGGTAGTAGCCTATTCAACACCAACGCTTTCTGTACCATGAAGTATGAAGCCAAGATCCAAGGTAATGACGTTGGGACTACCGCCTACGTCTCAACCATGGTGGCTGAATCTAGGGCCACCGGTACCCCCTGGGTCAGTATCTCCCAGACCAACGCCATCGCCGAAGCTAGCGCCCTCGGCACTGGCTACCACCTCATCACCGAAGCTGAATGGCTGACTATTGCCCATAACGTCCTCAGCGTGAACAGTAACTGGTCTGGTGGTAGTGTTGGCTCTGGCTTTATCTACTCTGGCCATAATGATAACGCCCCAGCTAACGCCCTAGCTGCTGACACCAACGACGCCAACGGCTACTACGGCGAAACCAACACGGGTGGTAACCAACGCCGCACCCTGACCTTAACTAATGGTGAGGTGATATGGGACTTAGCAGGCAACGTGAATGATTGGACTAGTGGCACTATTACTGGCAACCAGCTAGGTGCGGCTGGTTTCGCTTGGCGCCAGTGGAATACTGGCGGGTTGGCCAAAGGTTCCCTAGCCAATGTATTCCCTGGATACGGAACTGCATCGGCTAGTACTTGGAGTAGCACCCAAGGCATAGGGCAGCTGTATTCTGATACAGGTGATGCTTCGGCGCGTGCGTTCCACCGTGGCGGCGGTTGGAGCAATGGCAGCTATGCCGGGGTCTTCACGCTCATTCTGAACACTGCGCCGTCGAACACGAACACGTACATCGGGTTCCGTATTTCTCGGTGATAAGGCAACGAAGCGAGCGTCTGCACAAGCTTGCTTGGACAGACCGAGTGAGGCAGGCTTATCCCGAAGGGATACAGACTTTCCCGCTTGAGTCTTCCGACCTTGCCGCTTATGACCTTCCTCTTTTCTTTCCTCTCGTATGAAAAAAGATTTCGTGATTTACACTCGGATGCTCGAAACCGTGTTGTGGTTGTTCGAAAAAGTTAATACGTTCCCGAAAAAGCAGCGATTTGTGTTGGGGCAGCAAATTGCTTGACTAGTTTATGTCGTTTGCTACAATGAAACCACAAACCTATCATGACCGAGTTTTCTCGGAGTGATATTCTTGAAAATGCTTTACGCGGACCATCTTTTGGTGTATAATCCACTACTGTAACTTATGGTAGCTCAAAAGGAAGTCATTAAAATGCGAGGTAAGGTGGTGGAAGCACGGCCTAATACGCAATTTAAGATAGAACTAGAGAACGGCCTAAGCATCATCGCGCACATCAGCGGAAAAATGCGTAAAAACTATATTCGCCTTGTGCCTGGTGATCAGGTGGACGTCGAGATGACCCCTTATGATCTCACAAAGGGAAGAATCACGTACCGCCACAAAGATTAACGTAATAACGGGAGTTTTGAATCGCTCATGAAAGTTCGTGCGAGTGTGAAAAAAATCAGTCCAGATGACCAACTGGTGCGCCGAAAAGGCCGCCTCCGCGTTATCAACAAGAAGAAACCTAAAAATAAGCAAAGGCAGGGTTAAGCATGGCTCGAATTGCAGGGGTAGTAATCCCAGCTGAAAAGCAAGTGCAGATCGCATTGACGTATGTATACGGCATCGGTCCTCATTTCGCATCGACCATCCTTGCGGCGGCTAATGTAGAGCCGACCACTCGGGTGAAAGATCTCACCGAGGCTGAAGAACAACGACTTCGAGAGGTAATCGATCGTGATTACACCGTCGAAGGTGATTTACAGCGCTTGGTAACCAACAATATCAAACGATTGAAAGACATCAATTCATACCGCGGACTTCGCCACAAAGCTGGTTTGCCGGTACACGGACAACGTACTCGTACGAACGCACGAACTCGTAAGGGACGCGCAGTTGCCGTTGGTGGTGCTCAACCTAAGGCAGCAACTAAGACTTAGGAAAGGAAAGATATGGCAGACGCAACAACAACTACTACCGCTCCAACGACTTCTAGTCCGAAAAGCAAAAAGCAACGCCGATCAGTTCCTTCTGGTCAGTTGCATATTCAAGCAACCTTTAACAACACGATTGTCAGCTTTACCGATAAAAAAGGTAACGTCCTTGCTACCAGCAGTGCTGGTGCGACTGGTTTCCGCGGAAGCAAAAAGGGTACTGCGTACGCAGCCCAAGTTGCCGCCGAAAAAGCTGCAGAGAACGTCAAGGGTCAATATGGCATGACGGCTGTCGATGTATTCGTAAAAGGTGTTGGCCTTGGCCGTGATGCGGCTATCCGAGCACTTGGAAACTTCGACATCACTATCGAAAGTATTAAAGAGGTAACCGGCGTTCCACATGGTGGCGTTCGTCCTCGAAAGGCACGTAGGGGTTAATATGGCACGAGATACTTCTCCTATTGTCAAACAAAGCCGACGTGAGGGCTATGCTCTTCACCCGAAGGCACACAAAGTTATGGCTAAAAAGACCGGTATTCCTGGTCAACACGCCAATGGGCGCCAAGGCAAGCCTAGCTTGTACTTGACCCAACTTCGTGAAAAGCAAAAAGTTCGCCGTACCTACGGCCTACTTGAAAAGCAATTCGCGAAACTAATGAATGAAGCGACTCGTAAAGACGGTCTTGCCGGTGAAAACCTACTACAAATGCTTGAACAGCGTTTGGATAACACGGTATACCGTGCAGGTTTCGCTACTAGTCGTCGTGCTGCCCGCCAATTGGTTGGCCACGGACACTTCATTTTGAACGGACGTCGTGTTGACATCCCTTCAATCCGCGTTATGGCTGGCGACGAAATCGTTGTCCGTCCAAAAAGCACCACATCTGGTTACTTCTCTCAACTTGATGACATCGTAAAAGATGCGAACCAAGTTTCACTAAGTTGGTTGAAGAGTGATCCTAAAAAGATGACCATCACGGTAACTGGCGCACCACTGCGCACCGAAGCCGAAGCAGATATTAACGAACAACTAATCGTCGAGTATTACTCACGTTAAGGGTAAGGAGCCTCTAATATGTCAAAAGTCATTCACAACCCAGCACTTGCAAGCGTCGAAGAGCACAGCTCAACGAGTGCGTCGTTCGTTATTGAACCGCTCCACGCTGGCTACGGTAATACCTTAGGTAACAGCCTCCGCCGCGTATTGCTTTCAAGTATCAAGGGTGGCGCTATCGTCGCCTTCCGTATCGAAGGTGTCAGCCACGAATTCACTACCGTTCCAGGTATCAAAGAAGATGTCGTCGACATCATGTTGAACCTCAAGAACGTGAAGCTTAAGGTATCAAGCGACGAACCTATCGAACTACGCCTCGAGAAAAAAGGAACTGGTACTATTACCGCTGCTGATATCAAAACTTCAGCCGATGTTGAAGTTATCAACCCTAACCAAGTTATCGCAACAATCGACGATCCAAAGAAGTCAATTGTTATGGACCTCGTCGTCGAATCTGGCCGTGGCTATGAAACGATCGAAGAAGCAAGTGCAAACCGTATTCACAGCGACATGGTCGCCCTCGATGCTGTTTACAGCCCAGTCCTTCGTGTTCGTTACAAGGTTGATTCAACTCGTGTTGGCCAAGAAACCAACCTCGACAAGCTTCAACTAAACGTTGAAACCGATGGTTCAATCAGTCCTCGTGAAGCCTTTGAAGAAGCTTCAGCCATCCTTGTTAACCAATACACCGCACTTGCTGGTTCAACAACAGTTGAAGCTGCCCCTGCGCTTGGTCAAGACGCTGAAGAAGAGTCAAACGAGCTGAACACATCAATTGAAGAACTGAACCTGAGTGCTCGTACTGCTAATGCGTTGATTAACAGCGAAATCCGTACTGTTCGCGACCTTGTCACCTTGAGTGAACAAGACCTCCGTGAACTAAAGGGATTCGGTAGCAAAGCACTCGATGAAGTGAAAGATAAACTGGCCGAACTGGAAATCTAATTATGCACAGACACGGATATAAAGGACGTAAATTTGGCCGCGAGCGTGATCAACGCCGTGCCCTCATCAAAGGTTTGGCAACAAGCCTAGTTGAGTACACAAAGATTGAAACCACGCTTCCAAAAGCTAAAGACCTCGTTCGCTACATTGAAAAGCTTGTAACCAAGGCTAAAAAGGGTGACCTCGCTAGCCGACGACAAGTGATCGCTGGTCTGTCGACCCAAACTGCCGCAAACCGTCTATTCGACGTAATTGCGCCACAGCTTACCGGTCGAACCAGCGGACACTTCCGCATTGAACGAACCCGACTTCGTGTTGGTGACGGCGCACAAATGGCGACTATCGCTTTTGTCGACGACATCAAAGAAGTTGCAAAGCCAGAGAAGAAAGCAGCACCAGCGCCTAAAGTCGCTGCTGTAAAGGAGAAGAAGTAATGGTAAATGCTAAGACTTTTAGTCAAAAAACAGCCGATGTCACTCGTGAATGGTTTATTATTGACGCCTCTAGCGCTCCTCTTGGCCGTGTAGCGACCACTATCGCTAAGTACCTTATCGGCAAGTACAAGCCTACTTACACCCCTCACGTTGATGCTGGTGACTATGTTGTCGTCATCAATGCTGAAAAGGTCATCGTAACCGGTAACAAAGAAATCGGTAAGATTTACTATCGACACAGTGGTTTCCCTGGTGGAATCACCGATGCGACCCTCAAGGAAGTTCGTCAGAAATTCCCTGAACGCATCATCGAAGAAGCAGTAAAGGGTATGATTCCTCGTAACAAGCTTGCAGCTGGCCGTTTGGCTCGTATGAAAGTCTTTGTTGGTGAAGAACACGCCC
>JBAQNZ010000024.1:0-2127 GCA_049304275.1 Candidatus Microsaccharimonas sp.
CTGACCACCCTCAATTAATATATGTATTCTGGAACAACGATAGGAAAACGATCAGGACACGTCATTGGCGTGCATCAGCGGATTGACCGTATTGCTCGCCGTCATGTCAAACAGGTGCTTCCGAGTACCATCATATTTCCGTCGATCACCGAGATCCTTCACTTCGAAGGCAACAACGGCCCCGACGGCATTAAACGAAAGAGCCCATCAAAAGACGAACCGTGGCATTATATCAACCCTGAAATCCCGCATGATCGCGCATTGATCGACATGATTCTCGACCATCAGGTTAATCTGGCCACGGCGCTGAAAAAGAAAAACCACGAACGGGCAGCCTTTGAAGCGGCTTGGATGGCGCATGCGATTGTCGACGGATTGACTCCAGCGCATCATATTCCTTTCGGTGACAAGATCGAAGAGTTGTTCGGTATGCCTCATATTGAACGAAAGACAGTAAAGCAGAAGAACATCATTAAAGGATCAAATCGCCGAGATACCTTATCAAGAAACTGGCAGTATTGGGGTAAAAACGGATTAATGATGAGTCACTTCTGGTTCGAGATCGGCGTATCGATGGCGATCATCGGGACGCCCTACAAAAAAGATATTGTGTCTGATAAAGATCTCGAACATCTAAAAACCGACGGTTACGAGAACATGTTCAGGGGGATTTTAAAAGATGTCTATGACCTGAAACTATACGATACCTACCTTGCAAAAGGTTGGACTCGACCGTTAGGTCAAAAAGTACGGAGCCGGTTAACCCCATTGATTATCAAAGCAGTGGTCCTTGGATGGTACGTCGCTGCGGAAAAGGCATCGCGATGAACGTCCGTATCATAGCTGGTGAATTTGGTGGGCGAATCATCGATGGTTCTGCCAGTGATAAAACTCATCCAATGAGTGAACGAATTCGCAACGCCATGTTCAATAAACTTGGTACGGACATTCAAGGTACGAAAGTTCTTGATGCATTTGCTGGGAGCGGGTCGCTTGGCCTTGAAGCACTGAGTCGTGGGGCGTCGAGCGTGGTGTTTGTTGATCGTGATCGTATTGCCCAGAAAATTATTGAGAAGAATATATTTGCATTAAAAGTTGAAGGACGATCCCAACTCATAAAAGCCAACGTTTCCAGCTGGATGAATACGACTGAAGAACGCTTTGATATTATATTTGCTGACCCGCCCTACCACGACATGCAGTTATCCACAGTTTCTCGTTTGTTCGGTCTATTAAAACCCAACGGGCTTATGGTACTATCATACCCAGGTAGGGGTGAGATGCCGACCGAAACGGGAGTTGTTGTGGTGGACAATCGTAGTTACGGAAATGCGGCCCTCGCGTTTTACCAAAAAAAGGACGCTTAGGCGTCCTTTTGATTTGATGATGCGCATTCTAACTTCAAGTTATGACGCATGAAAAAGCAGGCCAGCCGACCTGCTTTTTCATGTGGTGCGCGAAAGAGGACTTGAACCTCCACGTCCTTGCGGACACTAGCACCTGAAGCTAGCGCGTCTACCAATTCCGCCACTCGCGCATGTTCCGTAAAGCGCAGCGCGTCTACTCATATAGACCCGCCACTCGCACATCTACAGATTATAACAAACAATCCCTAGGGTGTTAAGTATATAACACAAGAGGAAGGAAAGTGGAAATGCCCGCAAGGTTTGCTTTTCGCTCGGCCCCCTTGCGCTATCACCGGAGACACGAAACCCGAGATCGTTGCTCGCAGATGAGGGGCTGTACCAATGTATATACGTAATACACCATAGATAGGCTGGATGAGACAACCAGACTGTTAGCAAAGCTACTACTTGAAACAGATTACATTACATATTATGTCAACGTAGATCCCTGTATTACCATTCCAGTCGTTACATTCATTTGCGCTAGCGGTATCGGAAGAGGAGTCTATAGGCTAGTTGAGATTATTTTACAGGGAAGAGTCCCTTTACTGGCTTCAACCGCAAAAATACAAAAGCTTTATGGCTCTATGAAGCACTATATAACCAAGGATGGCAATTAGTCTTACTATTCAAAATATGGTCCGGAGTAGTTACCTTCGACGAGAGCAATGTTGTCCCACCATAAAGTACCACTGCCCGTGAAACCTCCGTGGTATAGACG
>JBAQNZ010000025.1:0-3423 GCA_049304275.1 Candidatus Microsaccharimonas sp.
AACCCAAGCTATGGCTAAACGATTTGCCAAGTTTTCAAAACCCAACGCAGCTCATGACATGGCATCAATGATCCTCGCTGCTATCAAGAAATAAGCTATAATAAGCCATAACCATGATATTTTCTCGCCGCAACAAACCAGGCGTTCCTACGAGGCGTACTGTCGTGTCCGATTCACCGTCGAAGCCACAGACCAGTTCGCAGTTTCGACGTAACCGGACGATGAGTGGCGTCCGTCGTGAGACAGAAGACCCGAGTAGTCGTACGCGTGTCCACCATTTGACAAATGCTCGTCGTAAAGTGGGCGGTATTTTCCTATTAGTGCTGGGTGTCATTGTTATCCTTGCGATCGTCATAACCCAGTTCACCGCGAAGGTAGTCATTACTGCATCGAGTAATGCCCCAACAATGCCCGTTGACGGTTCCCGCTACGAGAAAGTAATTAATGATTATCTAGGGATTCAACCGGTCTCACGGTTCCGCTTTGTATTGAACGAAGATGAACTGAGTAGTTATGCTACCAACGCGGCCCCTGAGATCGCCACGATATCACAACGCGGAAGTCAGAATGTTATCGAGACTCGATTCGCGATCACTTTTCGAAAACCAGTTGCCGGTTGGCAAATCAATAGTCGTCAGTACTATGTTGATGATCAAGGGATTGTCTTTGAACGCAATTATTACGAGACCCCTACCGTGCAGATTGTTGACGAAAGTGGCATTTCACCAGAGCAGGGAAGTACGGTGGCGAGTGCCCGTTTACTTAGCTTTGTAGGTAGGGTAGTGGCCCTCGCAAAGGGGAGTGGCTATGAGGTAACTCAGGCGATTCTTCCGTCGGGTTCAACTAGGCAATTAGAGGTGCGATTAAAAGATGTCACGCCACTGGTAAAATTATCAATCGACAGGGGAGCAGGGGAGCAGGTTGAGGATATGGTACGGGTACTTAATTATTTGACGAGTAACGGTATTAACCCGAGCTATGTCGACGTGCGCGTGAGTGGCCGCGCCGCGTATCAATAAGGAAAGCAGTACTCTCTCTCCCCCCACCATTGAATTGATGTTCTATTTTTGTTCTGTATAACGATTTTGTAAAAAAACTATATAAAAATATATGAACATCACAAAGTCAAATACTAGGGAAGTGGAGGAGAATAGGGGGAGTAGGAAATCTTTTCACGAAAATGCAAATGCGACGCAATATCAGGCCACAATGTGGAAAACTCTCAGAATGGCTATGTATGATAAATACAACAACATGGCAAACCTATGCAGGCCTATATATAGACGGAGTTATATGTGGAACGTACATAGAATAAAAATAAAAAAGTTTTTATTTGTCGTCGTAGGGCTATGTATCGGTAAAGTACTCCTCTACCGGGTATAGATAGACGTATAAGTTATCATCTATATTTCTTATAGTACATGTCGTAAAAGATATATTGTGCGACGTAAGATCTATATCCCGCGTATGATTGGTCTGTACCTCCTTTTGCTAGGTTCCTCGACTTTTTTGTGTGGCTGCTACGTTTTGTGTATGGCTGCCCTGCTGCATGTATATGTATACTGCGCTGTGTGGGTTTTGTTGAGCTATGAATTATTAGTAACGTAAAATTTGAAGATCCAGCGTGTTCTATTCTTGTTCGATACTATTTTAGAACAAATGGTGCACAACCGAAATAGCGTCACTTCTCTTCTGATATTACTGTGCACCAACAGCATAGATTGACTGCACTTCAACGAGCGATAATGCACGGTTGTATACTCTCACGTCATCGATAGATCCATTGTAGTATCGTCCTGAAACATTTTTTATAGCCCCAATCATGAATCCACCACTCCCGTCATAGTTACCGAGTGATCCAACGGTATTTGGATAGGTTGCGATGAGTGACCCGTTGAGATATATTTTTTCGTTGGATGGATCAAACGTAACGACAAGATGATACCATTGACTGACACCGAGGATATTTGAAGGTATATTATTATCAGTGACCGCTGTCGATGATTGTAAGTAAAAAGCTGGTTGTCCACCCACACCGACACTAAGCCAGTAGCCACCACCACCATAATTAACGACGCCATTTGTTCCTCCAGCGGTTGACCAGTTTGGGCTGGTTATCCACGCATTTATACTTCCTTGGGTTGAAAGTTTTAATCCATTGATATCGCCCACTGTTATTCTCGCTGTATTCGCCGAAACGAAATTATAAGCACCATTCGATAAGCCGTTCTGCCCTATCGTAGGTGTTGCTGCGTTGACGACGCCACTATACCCGTTTCCACTACTGTCATTCGCATTACCATTGAGTCTCCACCAACCTATTAGGCCGTTTGTCATTGGACAGGTGCCTGGCGTAGTAGTACCGTCCTGTAAAGTATAGTAGCTAGTCGAATCAATCGTGGCTGTGACACAGTAGTTTGGTGCCGATACAGAGCTGTTTATCGTGTATTGATAGGCCGGCCCTGCACCTGACCCGACAATAGTATTAAAAGCCGATTGATTTACGGGATAGCTATTATATTCACTAATGTAAAGAGCTAATTTCTTGTTTGCCTGAGTCAATGCTGATTGTGTGGCCGCGACCGAGGCTCTCTCGGAAATACCGCTAAAAGCAACGAGCGTTATAGCAGCCAAAATACCGATTACCACAATGACGATGAGCAGTTCGACGATGGTGAAGCCGTTTCTCATCATTGCGCTCCCGCCAAATAAAGAGTCTGTAACTCACTGGTTGCCAACGATCGGTTGTATATTCGTACATCGTCGATTTTCCCCAAGAAGTTGTATATTCCCGAACCGTCCGAGCCAATGCGGATAGAGGTGCCAGCTGAACCAACTCCGCCAATAGACAGTGTCACCTCTGGTACTGACTGGCCGTCGACATATACCTTGACACCATTCGTATCACCGATTGCAGCTGCAAAATGCCAGATGTTGTCGGATCGATTGATTGTGCCAAAAGTGCATCCTGAGGTCGGTGCAGAAGCAAGGCAGGTCCTCATTACCCCCGAGCTACCAGATTGCGTTATCTGCAGGAAATGACTTCCAGGTATTGTAGAAACAATTTTCTTATCACCGATGTTGATGGTCTGGAACCAGGCGGTGACCGTGATACTGCTCTTTTCTAAGTTAGGAAGTCCGCCGACGGCTATCGAGGTGCCGGAGATGCCATTGAAACTATAGGCACTGTTCGCCTGCCCGTCCTGACCGGTCGTCAACGTTGCGGCACTGACCGTGCCATTGTAGCCGTTACCACTACTGTCGTTGGCGTTGCCGTTCATGCGTAGCCACATGACCAGCCCATCAGGCGTACAGTCATCAGAGACGACGACCTTGTCTTTGCTATTAAGTGAATAAGTCACGTCTCCGTTCGTAGCCTCCAGACAAAAACTGTTTGCTTGTCCGTTGTAGTAGTACGTGAAT
>JBAQNZ010000026.1:0-3193 GCA_049304275.1 Candidatus Microsaccharimonas sp.
ACCAACACCCGAAGTCCGATTCGTCGGCCTAAGGTGGGGGGCATGATTGGGGTTAAGTCGTAACAAGGTATCCGTACCGGAAGGTGCGGATGGATTACCTCCTTTCTAGAGGAGATTACGCCAGCAAATCGAGTAATCATTTGCTGATAGCTAGGTCGGTCTTGTTATAGTGTTAAACTTACGCTATAACGTAGTTCCAATTGTCACTAATTTATTAGTGCCAGATATATTGGAGCAAGACTAAGTTTAAAAAATCTTGATACGAACATGACGATGATACTCTGAGCAAGCAAGCGAAATAAAGGTTTACTTTTATTTCCGAGTCTGTGAGGAATTATGTTGGTTTACCAACATAAGGGTTTGCACAACCAAGTTGTTAAATAAGAGAATCCCCTAGCGAAAGCAAGGGGATTTTTCTATCCTCTTTGGCCTATAACTCTATTATGTCCTTTCGTGAGTCGGGCTCTTTTTATACTCAAGAAAAGACATAATGGAGTTATTAATCTAAGTAATATATAAACCTTCGATTCTTTTAAGCTGCGCTTGAAGGTTATTCTATCGCAGGCAAGTATTTCATCTCTCCTTCGAGAAAGTATAAAAAGAGCCCGACTTTCGAGAAGGGGAGATGAAATACTTGTTCCTATGAGATGTCCTCACCCTTGCTCAAAAGGGCGTTTTACGCTAGAATGGTCAGAGTTCTAAGACGTGGGGCAATAGCTCAGTTGGCTAGAGCACCTGCTTTGCAAGCAGGGGGTCCAGGGTTCGAGTCCCTGTTGCTCCACCACGAGGGGTGAATCTGGCGAAAGTCAGAATCACTCCACCAAGAACTGATTTACAACTAAAAACACCACGTATTCGTGGGCGATTAGCTCAGCTGGTTAGAGCGCGTCACTGATAATGACGAGGTCGGAGGTTCGAGTCCCTCATCGCCCACCACTACGTGGTGTTTTTTAGTTTTTCGCTGAAGGCTCCTACGTAGTGTTTTTCATTTTTGTTTAAGAATATTGCTTTCGTCCTTTTGGACTCGTCAGCATGAATACGCATTCATGGAGCAATATAACAAGTGGTGAGAGAAGTCCGGGCGGAGCCGGCCGAGGAATCGAAATCCCCCGACCGGCTCACCGCCAAACACCGAGTTACCGGTGCTGGAAGGCGGTTTGGAAGCCCAGCGTCCAGTCGTTCACCTTCAGGCCCTTGCGCCAGAGCGCGCGAAGCATCAGGTGAAGTGCCAGCAGGATGTACCCGATTGGCGTGTACCAGAACAGGATCCCAGCGATCAGCACGATGATGAACGCGATGATCAGGATCAGGACGACCATCCCGACGCGGACCATGAACGCCATGAAGGAGTTCAGGTACTGCTCGCGGTGAGTCTCGGACTTACCCGAGCTCCCCCGGTAGGCCTTCTTTCCGTCGATTCCGAAGTAGAACCAGCGGTTCTCGAGGTGCATGTTCATTTCTTTTTCCTTTGTTCGAAAACTTGCAGGTGGGAGGAAGGATTTTAGTTCTCACTAGACAACGTGAGATCACGCCCGTCACTAAAATGACAGGTCTGATCTCACGTTGTACCACTTGTTAATGTACCTCGGAGGTGTTAATAACTGCACCTCAACGAAGCATGCATATTATAGCACAAACGGTATTAAAAAGCAATACCCTGTCGATATATAGCGGGGGCGGATCGTCTCCTCGATACATGAAGTGTCATGGTCTATATGATTTGACAACAATAAATGCGGGGAAGTTAATGACTATTTCAGAGCAGAGGTGTTTAATAAAAGTATGGCTATAACGTATGCACAGCTCGAACGAGCAATAGGTGAATTGCAACAGCAGATTGATATTTTGAGTCGAGAGTTCGGAGCATTCCGAGCGTACGTTAATAAACAATTTGAGCATATCTATGGACGTTTCGAGGGTATAGAAATCAATATGGCCACTAAACAAGACGTTGAGAGAATTCTCACCCGAATTATCGCCCGCATTGATGAACTACAACATGCGGGATAAAACCCCTTGCAAAAACGGATTAAAACGAGTACAATTAATCTTAATTAGCGCATGTTCTATTGAATGACTCGAAGGAACCTCTGGCGATCAAAGAATAAAGAGATTGTCCCTAGCGAGTAACAGATAGTTCTCTTTATTGCAAAAACAACAACAAAAACCTACTTTACACCGTGCGAGGGTGAGTGGTAGGATCAGAAGGCTTGATTGCGGACAGGATACATTTAGATGGTTCTAAATGGGTCGAAATGCGCACTCAAGATGCGAAAGCGAGGCGAGTACGCGGGACTTTAACAATTCAATTGTAAGAAAATTTTTTAAATAAGATTGACGGCAGTAATTTGTAATAAATGGTTATTACCAATTACTCGTTAAGTCAATGCATAAAAAGGTACTCAAGAGCACATAAGTGGATGCCTAGACGTATATTACCGATGAAGGACGTGGAAGACTGCGATAAGTCTCGGGGAGCTGTCAACAAGCTTTGATCCGGGAATGTCCGAATGGGGAAACCCAATACGAGTTATGTCGTATTACCTGTCTCTGAATAAAATAGGAGATGTGGCGGGAACCAACTGAACTGAAACATCTTAGTAGGTTGAGGAAGAGAAAATAAATAATGATTCCGGGAGTAGTGGCGAGCGAAACTGGATCAGCCCAAACCTTTTTAACTTCTAGATTTATCTAGATAAGCTGATAGGCGAATGTTATCGAGGGGTTGTGATATTACACGAGACCAAGTCAGAGTACTGAAGTTTACTTCAGGAATCTGATTTGCGACCAGCGGCTATCACCGACTGGATAAAGTAAAAAATTTACATTGTTAGCAGAATAGTTTGAATGACTAGCCATAGGACGTGAAAGCCGCGTACGCGAAAACAATGTTGACTTTATACGTGTTTTATCGAGTAGGACGGGGCACGAGAAACCCTGTTTGAATCCGGCAGGACCACCTGCCAAGGCTAAATATAATATACGATCGATAGTGAACTAGTACAGTGATGGAAAGGTGAAAAGAACCCCGGGAGGGGAGTGAAATAGATCCTGAAACTTAGTGCTTACAAGGAGTCGGAGCCCTACGGGGTGACGGCGTGCTTTTTGTAGAACGATCCAGCGAGTTAATTTCATACGCAAGGTTAAGTCAAGTGACGGAGCCACAGTGAAAGCGAGCCTGAATAGGGCGATT
>JBAQNZ010000027.1:0-1973 GCA_049304275.1 Candidatus Microsaccharimonas sp.
CCCGATCAATAGCAAGTTCAAGTCCGGCACCATTACCGACAATGTCATCCGATCGAGATAAACTCGTTGTGTCTTCAGGATATAAAGTGATACCCGCATCTTTTACAATTTGAGTTGCCGACTGAAACGGCGTTACCACTTTCTGGCGGGTTGCGCCATCTACAATAACCACGGGTCGAGCCCGATAGATATTAACACTATATTCACTTGCGACCAGCTTCTCACCAAGTGCAGGTTCAACGGCATCTTTGCTATCAAGAGTAATCCCTGCTTCATTCAATGCATCAGCGATGGTTGTGGCATCAGACAGAATCAATTTTTCCTCACCACGATCGTGAATCGTAATTAACCGTCCTGATTGGTTTGAGGCACTCGCCTGTTGGTTCAGAATAAACGCGCCGAACACAAACAAGACAACAGCTACAATGCTGACGCCTATGTATGTGGTGGACCTACGTAGTATTCTTTTCATCAAAAGTATAAACACCCCCTCGGATGTCTATTAATTATAGCACGAGAAGCTTACGCTACAATTTCTCTAAACGAGCGTATTCGGCGTTTAACTTCTTGGTTTGACCGTTTTGAAAAGCAATTGTCACAGCCAGTCCGTCGATATCAATAATCTCACCAACGCCAAAGGCTGATGATTTTACGGCATCACCAATATCAAAAGCTAACTCGTCACTATAAAACGGCTCGTCCTGACGTTGCCCCATTAACGAAGTAGGCTCACTGGCAACAATTTGATCGCCCATATCAGTAATAAACCTTGAGACAGGATTGTAACTTCGCTGTCCAAACTGGAGGCGACTGTATGCATAGCTCATGTGCAATTCTTCGCGGGCCCTCGTCATACCGACATAACAAAGCCTTCGCTCTTCTTCGAGCGCAGCCGGGCCTGCTTCGAATACGCGAGCATTCGGGATAATTCCCTCTTCCATGCCGACAATAAAGACAACAGGGAACTCAAGGCCCTTAGCCGCGTGCAAAGTCATCAGGGTTACTTTTTGTCCATCACCTTGTGTATCAGCACTCGACATCAGGGCGACTTCTTCAAGGAAATCAGGCAGGGCGGTAAAGTTCTGCGCATCAGACAACAGTGACCCTATATTCGCTTCGCGGTCCTCGGCTTGTGGCGTCCCGTCCAGAATATAGTTACGATATCCTGTTGCCGAAATGATCGCTTCGATCAATTCAGTCGGTGAGGCTTCTTCGACCCGTGCAGCGACAGGTTTCAAAACCGCACCAAGCGATGCCAGACTTTGCTTTGCCTTACCGGTGATCACGTTTGTATCACTCACTTGACCCAGCGCCGTCACGATATCTAGTCCACTCGCCGATTGCCAGTTCAAAAACTTCTCGAGGCTGGTCGCGCCAACACCACGGCCGGGTACATTAGCAATACGACTAAAGCTCATGCGGTCATTTGGTTGGTACAGCAATCGCAGATATGCAATCACATCTTTAATTTCTTTACGATCATAGAACCGAACCCCGCCAACAAGTTGGTAGGGGACACGTAACTGCAAAAAGGCGCGTTCCAGCGTGTAACTTTGGGCATTAGTTCGGTACAGCACTGCGAAATCACCAAACGAACGGGCTTTCATGGACACGTGGGTCGCGATCCGCTCGCCGACCAATCTCGCCTCTTCAGCTTCATCGTAGACCCCATGTACCTGGACTGGTGAACCCGGTCCTTCGGCCGTCCACAGTTTCTTATCGGTGCGGTGAATATTTTTGGCAATCACATTACCAGCAGCCTCCAGTATATTACCGGTACTCCGATAATTCTGTTCGAGTTTCACTACCTTTGCACCGGGGAAATCTCGCTCAAAGTTGAGAATGTTGGTAAAATCCGCCCCACGCCACGAGTAAATTGAATTATGGACCGCAATGCCGTCTACCAGATAGTTATGCACCTTATCAATATCGAGATCATACACAAACCCCTCATACCCCTCGCTTGTCACACT
>JBAQNZ010000028.1:0-3483 GCA_049304275.1 Candidatus Microsaccharimonas sp.
TAACGTCTGGCCACGATAATAATCTTTTCGTTTCATCGAATGTTCCGCCGCCCTTATCTATAAGTGTCGAATATTCGAGTACATCACCCAGGTGGTCTTCGAGTTGCGTAACCTTTGCTGTACCCCCCGTATTCTCGACACTAACGGTATAGATAATTTTGTCACCTGCCTTTGCTGCGACAGTACTAGCTGCAACATCACCTTGTGAGATATTCGTTGCTGATTTTGAAAGCGTTATCTTTGCAGGAGCAGGGGGGGTTGGTGGCGGAGGAATAATATCGGTCACCAAGTTGCCGCAGTACTGCATAATAGCAAACCAGCCGACTTTTGCCGAGTGGCCGATCCAGCCATAAATTTCTGTCTGGCCGTTGATAATCGCAAGCTGACGTCCATGAACCGTAGTAATAGTGACGCCAGCGGCGTTCTTCACCTCGAACGGACTGCTGCCGGTGCGCGGTTCGTAGCCCCAGCCGATCTTGGTGCCGGTGGTGAAGTGTCCGAATTGCGTCGCCATGATATCAGCCCGGGTAATACCAAAGGCATTCATGACGTCCTGAAGGTTGCGGGAGTTAGCGTCGTACGGCGCTAAAAAGTTATTCAGTGACTTATTTGCACCCAGACCGAGGCCACCAGGCACAAAGTCATTGGGGTTAGAGGCGTTGGCAGATTCAGGCGGTTGGAATACGACAAGGGACTGAACGACTAATGCCAGTGCGACAAAGATAAGTCCTAAACGACGAGTCGTCTCTTCCTTGCGAAGCCTTTTTGCATAAAAGCCAAGCTGCCCAACGAGGGCTGGGCTGAAAGAGAGGTTCGATACAATTTTTCGGAACATATGTTTATTTTTTAAATACCTCTTATGCATCAGATTAGCATAAGAAATATGTTCAGTGCAAGTGTATTGAGTGAATAAATTATTTCCGCTATAATAGAGGCAGTCAAACGACCGTATAGGCCGGAAATTAGGGGAAGTTAGGGAAATTAATAGTGGCTGTAGCAAAAACCGACAATTCTTATGATGGATCACAAATCCAAGTACTCGAAGGCCTAGAGCCGGTCCGCAAACGACCAGGAATGTATATTGGAAGCACTGGATACGATGGTGTTCACCATTTAATTAAAGAAATTGCCGATAACTCGATTGACGAAGCGATTGCAGGATATGCAACGCGTGTCGATGTCATTATGCTCAAAGATGGGGGCATTACCATCTCTGATGATGGTCGTGGTATTCCTGTTGATAAACATCCAAAAACAGGCCTTAGTACCCTTGAAACGGTCCTGACTGTCCTGCACGCCGGGGGTAAGTTTGGCGGTGGTGGCTACAAGGTATCGTCAGGCCTCCACGGAGTTGGTTCAAGCGTGGTGAATGCTCTCTCGACCAAATTTGTCACTGAAGTCGTTAAAAATGGCGAACTCTACAGTATCGAGTTCGAACGGGGCGCCACGAAGGTTCCGTTTAAAAAACTTGGAAAGACCGATCGCCCTCAAGGAACTACGACAACATTCTATCCTGACGACACTATCTTTAAAGAAGGTATCGCCTTTGACTACAAGTGGGTCGTCGACTATCTTCGTCACCAAGCCTATTTGACAAAGGGTGTGTATGTCTCTGTTGTTGATCAGCGAACGGGCGAGCGCGAAGCCTTTTACTTTGAAGGCGGCATCCAAAGTTATGTCAAACACCTTAACATCGGTAAAGATGTCGTTGCCGACAGCGTGTTCTATATTGAAAAACAAATCGAAGAGTCGATGGTGGAAATCGCGATTCAATACAACGATACCTATCTGGAAATGGTAAAACCATTCGCTAATAACGTCCTGACCCCTGATGGGGGAACACACTTAGTTGGGTTCCGTACTGCACTTACCCGTGTCATTAACGAATACGCTCGCAAGAGTGGACTGCTAAAGGAAAAAGAAGACAACCTGACCGGTGATGACATTCGTGAAGGTTTGACCGCGATTATCCTCGTAAAGCTTCCTGACCCTCAATTTGAAGGTCAAACCAAGAATAAACTGGGTAACCCCGAAGTACGGCGCTACGTTGAACAGGTGATGAACGAATACTTTGCCTACTATTTGGACGAAAACCCAGATGTTGCTAAAAAAATTGTTGGTAAATCACTTCTGGCGGCTCGCGCCCGCAAGGCGGCTCGCGCTGCCCGCGATAACGTCCTTCGAAAAGGTGCCCTAGATGGTATGGGACTCCCTGGAAAACTGTGGGACTGTTCAAGCAAAAACCCAGCTGACTCGGAAATCTACATCGTAGAGGGTGATTCGGCTGCTGGTTCGGCGAAAACCGGTCGTGACAGCAAAACGCAGGCGATTTTGCCACTGCGTGGTAAGGTTCTGAACACCGAACGTGCTCGTTTGGATAAAATGTTTGCTAATAAGGAAATTGTTGCCATGATTCAAGCCCTAGGCGTGGGTATTGGTGAACAATTCGACATTAACGGGCTACGTTATCACCGCATCATCATCATGACCGATGCCGATGTCGACGGAAGCCACATTTCGACCTTGCTGATGACGTTCTTTTTCCGCTATATGCGCGAAATCGTCGAGGGTGGCTATGTCTACCTCGCGAAACCGCCGTTATATAGTATTAACAAGGGTCAGAAAAAGACCTATGCCTATGCCGAAGAAGAGCGTGACGCAATTATCGAAGAATACATTGCTGAAAAAATCGAAAAGGGAACCGTTATTACTGAAGGTAGCGATCGCCAGAAACAAGCCGGCGTAACGGTATCACGATTTAAGGGTCTGGGTGAGATGGACGCTGATCAGCTGTGGGACACCACGATGAACCCAGCAAATCGCGTGTTAATTCAAGTCAAAGTCGAAGATGGTGAAAAAGCTGATGCAATTTTCACAAAGCTTATGGGCGATGAAGTCGATCTACGAAAAAGCTTTATTCAATCGCGTGCCCGCTTTGCTAATCTGGAAGAACTGGATATTTAATCATGAACGAAGACGAAATTACAACACCTATTATTGATGATGATGCTGAGAACGGCGAAATCCTTTCGGCGACACCGGTCCAGACACACTCACGTACCGTCGAAGGCCGTACCGTTGAAGATGTGATGGAAGATAATTTCTTCCGTTACTCGATGAGTGTCATTATCGACCGTGCATTGCCGGATGTTCGTGACGGATTAAAGCCAGTGCACCGCCGTATCTTGTACGTCATGAACTTGCTAGGTCTGCATGCCGGTAACAAACACCGAAAGAGTGCCAGTGTCGTTGGTGACGTGATGGGTGACTATCACCCTCATGGTGACAGTGCAATTTACGATGCCATGGTACGTTTGGCCCAAGATTGGTCACTACGCTACCCACTGGTTGATGGCCAGGGTAACTTTGGTTCGATGGACGGAGATCCACCAGCGGCTATGCGTTACACCGAGGCTCGTATGGGCCGACCAGCCGACGAAATGTTGATGGATATCGACAAAGACACGATCGATTTCCGTGATA
>JBAQNZ010000029.1:0-3773 GCA_049304275.1 Candidatus Microsaccharimonas sp.
CCTTTATCGCCACTCTGGCGCCTGGTCTGACCGTTATCGACGAAAACGACCACTACTTTAGTGCTGTCGGTATCGCTGAATACGGTGACGAAAAGAAAATCCGTGCTCGCGTTGACGAAATCGTCAGCATTATCAAGGCGAACGGCCAACCAATGAGCCTCGACCAACTCCACGATGCCCTTAACTACGAACACCCTTCACACGTCAGCGCCCTCGCCAGCATCAGCAAGCAACTCGCACACCTAAAAACCAGCTGGGGACTGACCAAATGGCCAACCGTCAACCCAAAGAATATCCGTGACAAAATCTACGTTATTCTTTCAGACAACAAAAAGCCAATGCACTTTTCAGACATCGCCAAAAGCATCAAAGACTCAAGCTTTAAGCGCAAAGATGTCACTACACAGGCAATTCACAACGAACTTATCAAAGACAAGCGATTCGTCCTCATTGGCCGCGGCATCTACGCCCTCGACAACTGGGGTTACAGCAAGGGAACCGTCTCTGACATCATCGCTCAGGTACTAAAGGATTCAAAAGAGCCTTTGCACCGCGACGAGATCGTCAAACGCGTCCTGAAAAGTCGCCAGGTCAAAGAAACGACGATTCTTTTAAACCTCCAAAGCAAGTCACAGTTCAAGCGCGTTGCCAAAGCAACCTACACGCTTGACCAAAACTAGGGTTATTGCCAGATCACCCAACAGATGAGAGAATGGGTGAGAGAATAAACATAGACGTAATGAGTAGTATAGGCACAATTATCAGTTTCTTATTACAGTGGTATGTATGGGTACCAGTAGTTCTTGTACTCGCATTCCTGACCTGGCGCAACTGGCGCCGCGTTGAAACAGTCAATGACGTCGAAAGCGACCTCTTAATTCTTGAAATTCCGAAAACCAATGACAAGCAAGAACTTGCCGCTGAACAACTATTTGCTAGTATTCACGGTATTCTGCGTGATCGTAAAGAACTCCGCTCGAATGGGGGAGTCCAGGAACATTTGAGTTTCGAAATAGCCTCGGTGAACGGCCAGATTCGTTTCTATGCCTGGGTGCCAAAAACCCTGCGCAGTTTCGTCGAAAGTCAGATTTACTCACAGTATCCAACCGTTCAAATTCTTGATGCAGAGGAAGATTACGTTGCCCATGAACGTGAACACAGCGTGATTCATACCGCTGAAATTACGCTCACCGACAATGAAATGTTGCCAATTAAAACTTTCCAAAACTTCGAAGTTGACCCACTGGCTGGTATTACCGGAACACTGGCAAAACTCGAGACGACCGGTGAAGAACTATGGGTACAGATATTGGTTCGTCCTATCGCTGATGACTGGCACAAGTCGTCAGAACACTGGATTGCAGGGGTTAAAAGTGGCCAGAAAGACATCATGAAGGGTGGGGGACTCGCGTGGCTGGGTGGTCTGTTTGAAGCCCTCTGGAAACCACCTGAAGAAGGGAAGGGCACGACCACCGCACCTAAAGAGTTATCCGATCGTGATAAAACCCGCATTGCTGAAGCAGAGAAAAAAGCTACCAAGCTTGGCTACCAAGTAAAAATTCGCCTCGCCTATCTAGGGGAGAGTAGTACAAACGCTCGTCAGCGTATGCAAGCGATTGTCGGAACCTTCAAACAATACAACAGTACCAACCTGAATGGTTTTAAAGTTACCTCGGCTAGTTTCCGCAAAGAAGACTTAGTTAAGTACCGTCAGCGTAGTTTTGGACGTGGGGGATTCATCTTAAATATCGAGGAGCTCGCCAGTGTCTTTCACTTGCCACACACCAATGTGGAAACGCCAAACATCGTCTGGGCAACGACGAAAACAGCCGAACCACCAGCAAAATTACCCGTCATCACTGGCAATACTGCTATTGATGAAAATATTAGTGCCTTTGGGCTGACAAACTTTCGTGGCATCAACCATCAGTTTGGTATGCTTCGTTCAGACCGTTCACGTCACGTCTATATTATTGGACAAACCGGTGCCGGTAAGTCAGGGACGTTACAGCTATTCGCCCTCAGTGATATCTTTCACGGTCACGGCTACGCCATCATCGACCCGCACGGCGACCTAGCCGTTGATAATATGCGCTTCATTCCTGGCAGCCGCCTGGAAGATGTTGTGTACTTCAACCCCGCCGATACTGCCTATCCTCTAGGGTTCAACCCACTCGAAGTCACCAACCCAAGTCAAAAAACGAATATTAGTTCCGAGGTAATCGGCGTATTAAAGCGTATGTTCGGCGAAAGTTGGGGACCACGTCTTGAATACATCCTGCGTTACACTATTCTGGCACTGCTCGATCGTCCCTCAACAACCATGCTGGATATTACTCGTATGCTGACCGACAAAAAGTTTCGTAACGAAACACTGTCATACTGTACTGACACCGTGGTACTAAACTTCTGGAAAATTGAATTCGCCAGTTGGAATGACAAGTTTGCATCAGAGGCAATCGCCCCAGTCCTCAACAAGGTGGGTGCCTTTACCGCCAACCCAATTATCCGTAACATCATCGGTCAGCCAACCTCGACCTTTAATATTCGCGAGATCATGGATCAAGGAAAAATCTTGATCGTGAACCTTTCGAAAGGTCTGATTGGGGAAGACAACGCCGCGATCCTCGGTGCCTTCATGGTCACCAAAATCCAACTGGCAGCCATGAGCCGCAGCGACATTCCAAACATCGCCGACCGCCGGCCATTCTACCTGTACGTCGACGAGTTCCAGAACTTTGCCACTGATTCATTTGCCACCATTCTATCCGAGGCACGAAAGTACGGGTTGAACCTAACCGTTGCTAACCAATACATCTCACAGATGACTGAAACGGTACGCGACGCTGTCTTTGGTAACGTCGGAACAATGATTTGTTTCCGTGTCTCGGCCGACGACTCACCAATCCTCGCAAAGCAGTTCGAGCCTCAATTTGAACCCCTCGACCTACTGCAAATGAACAACCGTGACTTTGTGATCAACATGGTGATTAACGGTGAGAAGGCTCCTGCTTTTAGTGCACGGAGTCTTGAACTCCCTCCAGAACAGATTGATAACACCGGTCGCATTATTGAACATACCCGTCGTAACTACAGTCGTTCAAGGGCTGAAATCGAACAAGAGATAGCAGATGCCATCCAACCTCCACAGAACTTACAACCACAACAACAGCAGCCACGGCCACAATCAAGGACCCAAGCAGCGCAGTGGCCAATCGAAGCCGGTGCAAAGGCAGTTGAACAGGTCGTTGTCGCTCCAGAAGGTCTAGAGCAGCAGGTAGCAACCGGAGTAGCAGAAGAACCAAAGAAGAAACGCAAGCGTACCCGAACACGTAAAAAGAAAACAACTGAAGAGAGCGCTGGGTAGAGCACTAATGGCAGGGAAGAGTATGGGCATCACTCAAAACGACAAATCAAATGGTTTTACTATCGTCGAGCTCCTCATCGTCATTGTGGTGATTGGTATTTTGGCGGCGATTACGATAGTCGCATATAACGGTATCCAGAACCGATCCAAGGTCGCCAGCCTTCAGGCAGATATTACTAATGGCGTCAAAGTTCTTGAATCATACAAAGTCACCCAAGGATCTGAACAGTATCCGACAACGCTGGCCACGGCCAATGTCAAATCAAGCCCGGGTACAACATTCACGTACTACTACAACGGACAAGCAAACAGTTTTTGTCTGGAGGCTACGAACGGAGACGTGACTTATTCACTTAATAGCAAAGACAAGGTCGTCGTCTCTGATGACTGTACGCCTGATGGGCTG
>JBAQNZ010000030.1:0-3597 GCA_049304275.1 Candidatus Microsaccharimonas sp.
TACTCGGAAGCACCTGTTTGACATGACGGCGAGCAATACGGTCAATCCGCTGATGCACGCCAATGACGTGTCCTGATCGTTTTCCTATCGTTGTTCCAGAATACATATATTAATTGAGGGTGGTCAGGCGTTGATAATGATGGACGTCTGCTGCCAACTGACTATATTGTAACAGATTCAGCTTGTCACGGACGAAGGCTTGGGCAGCTTTCTGGGTTCGTGATACCAGACGAGTATCGGCCAAGCTCGCCACTTGCAAATTTAGTTCACCGTGCTGGGCACGTCCATAGATTTCACCCGGACCACGCAACTGCAGGTCAACTTCTGCTAAATAAAAACCGTCGTTACTGTTTTCAATCTCTTTGAGGCGACGACTTGGCGCACTAGACGTACTGGTCATCAGGTAACAATAGCTTTGATACGAACTTCGCCCCACACGCCCCCGTAGTTGGTGCAGTTGCGCCAGTCCAAATCTGTCGGCATCTTCAATAAGGATAACTGTCGCATTTGGCACGTCGACACCTACTTCAACCACCGTTGTGCTGACCAAAATATCGATTTCACCTTTTGAAAACTGTTGCATGACGGCCTCTTTTTCGGCTGGCTTTAGTTTGCCATGCAACAACCCGATGCGGCGATGCTTGAACACTCCTTGGTCGAGTCGTTTAAATTCTTGCTGAACACTTTTTAATTCATTGGTCGGGTTGTTATCAATCAGACTACAGATAACATACGCCTGTCGCCCTTCGGCAAGTTGCTTATCAATTAATGTATAGAGCTGCGGACGGCTATTCGGCGACCAGATTTTTGTCACGATTGGTTTACGATCCTTCGGTAGTTCATTTAGCACCGATACGTCCAGTTCACCGTACACGGTCAATGCCAGGCTTCGTGGAATCGGTGTTGCGGTCATCGCCAGCAGGTGTGGCATCCTCGCGGACTTTTTTAAGAGTTCTTGACGCTGCTTTACTCCGAAACGGTGCTGTTCATCTATCACCACAAACCCTAATTTATGAAAGTGGACCGTAGATTGGATCAAAGCATGCGTCCCGACGATGACATCGACCTCGCCGTCTTGAATTGCCTCGTACAGTTGTTCGCGCGCTTTCCCTTTGACACTCCCTGTTAGCAAGCCGACACGTACTCCGAACGGTGATAATAATGTATTGAGTGTCTCAGCGTGCTGCGATGCCAAGATTTCAGTTGGTGCCATCAGTGCTGTTTGAAAGCCCTCATGGGCCGCTTCACGGGCTGCCAATCCTGCGACGACGGTCTTACCCGACCCGACGTCCCCCTGTAATAGCCGGTTCATTGGTGTTTCTTTCTCAAAATCCTGCAAAATTTCCCATGCCGCCGAGCGCTGAGCGTTCGTCAGACTGAACGGTAATCGCTCAACAAACGCTTTAACTACCTTTTGATCAAACGGAATCGACCAGCCTGTTAGTTTGGCGTTTTCTAATCGATTCATTTGACTGGCAAGAAGGAGGGCGAACAATTCCTCAAATGCTATTCGTTCTTTGGCCTTTGAAATATCCTCGAGTGTCTCGGGAAAATGCATGTTATAGATCGCCTTGGCATAAGGAATCAGGTTCTCGCTTTTAACCAGTGATTCGGGGAGTGTTTCCGGCAACATAATCATCAGTGGCCGAAGTTCAGCCAAGATCTTGCGCACCACCGTTGTTTTCAAACCGTGAATCGCACGATAGACCGGCAGAATACGATCAGTTTGTACCGGCATCTCGCTGACTTTCTCGGCGCTGGGGTTGCTCAATTGATAGCGGTTGAAACTAAATTCAAACTCACCCGAGAAAAAGAATTCATCACCGGTTTTTAATTGCTTTTCACGATACGGCTGGTTAAACCAAACTGCTTGCAATTTGCCTGTTTCATCCGCAAGCGTTGCCGTTGTAATACGCAGTCCACGTCGAACAGGCCGCGTCGCAATCTTTTCACAGCGTGCTTTGATTGTCAGTTTGCCTGGTTTTATGTCAGCAATGTTCGTCACTTCAGAAAAATCCTCATAAGCACGAGGTAAAAAGGTGATCAAATCGTAGATAGTTCTAAGGCCAGCCAGCGCGAACTGATCGGCTGTCTTTTCACCCACCCCTTTGACTTGATCGAGCGGCGTTGATAGATCCATATATCTATACTAGCTTAGCGAACAAGAATGAAGCTATTCTTACCTTTTTTGATCAATGTGCGTTCAGAGATGGTTTGATCGTCACTGACCTTTTCACCATTAACTGAAACAGCACTACTCTCAATCAAACGTTTTGCTTCACCGTTACTCGAGGCATTACCTGATTCAACAAGTACTTCAACCAACGACTTTCCGGTTTCAAAAGTAGGGATTTCGGCAGCCAGTACCGTAATGTCTTCGTCTGCCAATTGGTTAATCTTAGCATCACCAAACAGAACTGCCGTCACCCGTTCGACACTGGCCGTTCGTTCTTCGCCGTGAACAATAACCGTTACTTCGTGTGCAAGCCGTTTTTGAGCCTCGCGGGCGCTTGGATTCGTTTTTAACTGTTCTTCAAGCGCACTGACTTCATTGCGACTAAGGAGGGTAAACGTTTTTACGTAATCAATAACATCCACGTCGCCAGCATTCAACCAGAATTGGTAGAACTGGTAGACACTCGTTTTCTTTTCGTCCAGCCACACTGCGCCACCTTCAGATTTACCAAATTTAGTGCCGGTGGTCTTATTAATAATGAGTGGCGTTGAGTATACATGAGCCTCTTTACCATCAAGTCGTCGAATCAAGTCCACGCCAGCGATTGAATTACCCCATTGATCCGCTCCGCAGACTTGCAAGGTCACCCCATATTCTCGGTTTAGGTGCAGGAAATCATAGCCCTGAATCAGTGAATAACTGAACTCGGCGTAGCTAATACCAGATCCATCTTCGCCAAGGCGAGATTGAACGAATTCACGCCCCAACATCTGACTCAGAGGGACGTTCTTTCCAACCGTACGAAGGAAATCAAGATAGTTTATGTTCTTGAACCAGTCGTAATTGTCGACGATTTCAAAATCCTTACCAGCAAAGACTCGTTTGTATTGTTCGGCAATGGCAGTCTTGTTGCGTTCGATAGCTTCAATACTTAAAAGGCTTCGCTCGTCCTTTTTACCGTCAGGGTCACCGATCATCCCAGTAGCACCACCAACCAGTAGGTAGGCTTTATGACCAGCTTCGATAAAGTGACGCACCATCATAGCAGCCGCAAAGTTACCCACCTGCATACTGTCGGCACTCGGGTCGACGCCCCAATAAAAAGAAATAGGACCTTTATCAAGTTCGGTAATATCAGCGTAGGTCATTTGATTGACAAAACCACGCCACTGCAGTTCTTCGGAAAGTCGCATCCTATCTTCTCCTTATCTGTTAATACCTTGGTAGTATAGCAAACATTAAGGCTTTACGCGACCAATTTAATGCTATAATGGGTGATGATATTGCTTATGGGAAATATGGGAAAAAACACACGTGGCTAAAAAAACCTCATCGCGCAAATTGAGCGTCTATTCTAATTTGTCGCATCGAAGGAAGGCCAAAAAAGACTCTGACGCCCGTCGACGTGCCGAGTATTTAGC
>JBAQNZ010000031.1:0-16726 GCA_049304275.1 Candidatus Microsaccharimonas sp.
CAGCACAATAAAAAAGCCCGCCAACTCGGCGGGTTTTTGATTTCAAAAAGTTGGGGCGATCCCCGTCCGTCGCCAGGGGAGGCGACGGACGGGGATCAACACCGAGGGGACTCTCTGGAGAGCCTAGCTGACGCCGGCGTACCGATCCATCAGCGTCGTGACGACGCTGGCCTTGTTGGTGGACAAGACCTTGATGGGCGGCGGTGCCGCGTTGGGGTCGGAGTGGAGGGCGCGCAGGTAGTCCTGCGCAGCTTCCAGCTCGTGCTGAGTCCAGCCGTTGTAGTTGGCGTGGTGGTTCAGTTCGCCTTCGACGATGTCCAATGGGTGCTCCTTCAGGTGCTGTGGCTATAGTATCTCTATAACAACGATATATTATAGCACTAATACTTATAAAAGTCAATGTAGGAGAGCACAAGCGGATTCGTGCTACAATTAAATTACGATATCAGATGCACGACCAACGTCACTATAAGGGGGAATTATGTCGACCATTGACCAGCAATTCATAGAATATATCGTAAAATCTGTCGTAGGACACCCAGACGATGTTATCGTCGATCGTATTATTGATGAAAAAGGTGTTCTGCTTAGTTTGACGGTAAATCCGGAAGATCTTGGCCGTGTGATTGGCAAGCGTGGCGTGACTGCCCAAAGTCTGCGTACGCTGTTGCGTGCTCTGGGTACAAAGAACGACGCTCGTTATAACTTGAAGATTGTGAATAATGATGGCGATGGGCCAACTCACACCATTTCATCTGATGATCATGACGAAACGCCTATTTCTGATACTACTTCTGACGATACATCCGATACACCTGTGGAAACTCCGACAGATGAGTCTGTGGACAACAGTTCAGACTACTCAAAAAAGACCCGAGCAGAGCTTGCAGAACTCGACGACCTTGATATATAATAACGCTTAAGTTCAGAAACTCTTGGACTGCGAGACAGCTCATGCGAGCGACAAATCACCACATTTGTTGAGAGCTTATGTGTACAAAAAACCGCCTAGTTTAGGGCGGTTATTTGTTTTTAGACTAATCCTTACATTATCACATATTGATAATACCGTCAATGTACCGTACACTTATGGAGAATGAAAAAGCTACAGATAATCACGCTGTTTCCCGAAATGTTTGACGGCGTACTGAACAGTTCCATGATGTGGAAGGCGCAGCAACAAGATGCTGCTGAATTTGCATTGGTCAACCTGCGTGACTATGGCATCGGGCCCCGTCAGCAAGTCGATGACACTCCGTATGGTGGTGGTGACGGGATGTTACTAAAACCTGAACCGCTGTTTGCGGCGGTTGAAGCTGCTAAAAAGGCCGATCCGACGGCGAAAGTCGTCCTGATGACCCCTCGAGGCCAGCGCTGGAAACAATCACTGGCTAAACAGTGGGCTGATGCAGAAACGGGCTATATCTTTATCTGCGGGCGTTACGAGGGCTATGACGAGCGTATTGTCAGCCTCGTCGATGAACAGGTCAGTGTGGGCGACTATGTTCTGACTGGTGGTGAACTGCCGGCAATGACAATCATCGATTCAATTGTCCGATTACTTCCGAATGTATTAGGGGGTGAGAATAGCGCCGAGATCGAAAGTTTCTCGGACGGTGAAACACTTGAATTTCCGCAGTACACTAAACCAGCCGAGTTTAACGGCTTGAAGGTCCCTGATGTCCTGCTTAGTGGTAATCACGCGGCAATCGCCAAGTGGCGCGACGAACAATCGTTAAAAGCTGAATAAATACTAAGAAACAGAAACGCCCCCATTGTGGGAGCGTCCTGTGTTGTGGTGGATATCGTAGAGCGAGTCAGTCACAACATATGTTTTTTTGGAGTTATGTTTATTTTTGTAACTTTCGCTTGTGTTTACTGTAAAGGACGAACCTCTAAAGCGCAAGCATAATGATAAAAATAACAACAATTTGCTAAGAAGGGGAGCGGGGTATTATACTGCAAGCATGAGTATGTTCCCTACCGTGACAAAAGCGCCTGTATCAAAAACAAAGGATGCGAAACGAATTGCTCTATTTTATGTAATTGTTATCGTTGTTTTTGTGGTTGCCCAACTGTTTACCTATGATGAATTTCCGGCACTCATCATTAGTTTTGGATTGCCAGGGGGTGAGCAATCCTCAGTCTTTTTAGCAGCACTTCTTGTAGCGGCTGAAGTATTTGCGCTCCCGTTCCTGCTAAGGATGCCACTTAGCAAGGCATTTCGTTATTTTAGTATGGGTTGTGGTTGGTTAGTGGCGGGTATATGGCTCTTTATTACCGCGTGGCTGGCACTGCAAGACGGAGTTATCGATAACATTGGATTCCTAGGGACGGCCGTCGCAATTATGCCGGGCTGGTGGGCGGTATTTGTGAGCGCTGGCCTCGCCATTGTTACTGGCTGGAGTAGTTGGGGTATGTGGCCAGGATCAGTCAAGACCTCCGCAAAAAAACAGTTGTCGAAACGGTAGTTCAGTCGTATGATTAAACTAAGTAACGAAGGAGTTATACATGGAAATCTTAAATAAACTTGAGTCGACCATCCATGGTTGGGTGAAGAGTGTTCCACATCTTCCTGCGGCCGGACAAAAATGGTTGGGTCAGAACGTATGGTGGATTGTCCTTATTGGAACAATTCTTTCAGCTATCGCTGGATTGGTAGCAATCGGGGGAATCTTTACCCTTCTTGCACTGATGAGCGCCTACGCAATTTACGCGCCAACCGCTACGGTGGGGAGCTTGATAGGGGCAATTGTCAGTGTTGTTTTCCTAGTATTACAAGTACTGTTGATGGCAATGGCTATCAAGCCACTTAAAGCAGGTCAGAAAAAGGGTTGGGTGATCCTATTTGCGAGCTGGCTACTAAACGTAGTGTCGGTAGTACTAGGTGCGGTATTAAGCTTTAGTGTCTTTGGCTTTATCACTGGTATTCTATTCGGTGCTATCGGTATCGCCATCAGTGGCTACTTCTTGTTCGAAATTCACGGACAATTTGTCCATACGGTTAAACACAAGGCAAAGAAAGCATAGTTCCCTAAGACTTGAGAGATCACCTCGGTTAGTGTACAATCTTGTAGTGCACTTACTGGGGATTCGCCAAGTGGTAAGGCATCGGCTTTTGGTGCCGACATTCGGGGGTTCGAATCCCTCATCCCCAGCCAAGGAAAAAGTCCAAGATCTTTATGATCTAGGACTTTTTTCTTTGTGTGGAGCGATGGTTTTGAACACCCGAGTGACATGAGGGGGCGAAAACTGCCAGTGGCAGTTTGAGAGCGATGTTCCGATGGCGATTGATCGCCAATTGCGAACTCGCGGGGTCGCGGAACGTGACCGAATCCCTCATCCCCAGCCAGATGCGACACGTTGAACCAAAACCCATCTGGGTCTCGGTTCGTATTCAGCCATGCTATAATACAAGTCATTATGGATAATACTTCAGGCTCTAAATTATCAAGCTCAGTCAGCTATCAGCCTGCGGGAATGTTTAGTAAGAATATTCCTGCCACGTTGCGGTGGAGTAATGAGGGAAAGATTGAGGTATATGCGAGAGATGAGACGAATTCCGTTGAGGGGCGTCAACTGCTTCGGTCAGTCAGCGTTGCTGATATAAGACGTGTTCGCACGTCATACTTTCAGTATTTAACGATAAAAAGTCACGATGGAAATATCTCTGTGAGTATGCCTGGGAGTAATAGAAATGATTATCTGATGGGGGCTGCAATTATACCTCTCATCCTCACCAAAGAGGAGCTAGATAGGTGGAATCATCAGCCACTTGCGCAGTGGCGTAATGCGTTCAAGCAAGCAAATATACCAACATCAAGCATTATGATTCGTTTTTGGACACTCAAAGAGTTCCTATTGTTTCTCTTGGTTGGATTTGCGGGCGGGATCATTCTTATAATTATCGCTTTCGTGATTTTTACCGTACTAAACTCTTTTAGCGCCTGACCCAAGAGCTCAGCCAGATGCGACGGCACAATTTGAGACCCATATCCCTAATTGTGCATTCGCACCGACGTTAAATAGAATCACGAGGGTGATTCTATTTTTATATCTTATTTATGTATCGATGAATATGAATTGTAATGAAGATGCCCAGATCAACTAAAAGCTGTTTTTCATCTAATGCCATAGAGTCAAAGTCAGCACCGCGCGTAGAAATAGTCTTTATTAGATCCTCGACTTCATCTGGTACTGACTGAAACTTACCATTCGATTCTATCGTTAGCGAGTCGCATAACTCACGTCTATTCTGCCACGAAAAACTTCCAGAGTACCCATCTCTTTTCATCAAATATTTGCGGATGTCTTGATATGCGAACTCTTGAAGAGATGTGGGGCGTGATAGCATGTTTGGGAATTCGACTATCGAATAACCGTTCTTGTAAAGCCAGAAGCAAATCAGTATAAAATGGGCCTCGTGTCGCGGGTAATCCGTTTCTGGGGGTTTACAGATGCTTTTGAAGGTATCGACGATCTCTCGCGGGTCCGTTAATATGTATGTTATGCTAGAAACTTCTCTTGCGAATTTATCATAGTAATCAGAATAATGCTTATTATAGTAAGCTGCCAAATCTATCATAGGGTAATTTAGCGGAGATAGCCAGGAGGAGTTTAGAACCACTAATTCAGCGTCTTGAGCAATTCGTATGTGGTCATCAAATTGTAGAATTTGCCTTGGTTGGCAGCATCATCCATCGGCTTGAGCTTCGCCTCTTCGATTGATTCTGAAACGTAAGCTATGGCTTCGTCAAGAGTAAACCATTGAACAATAAACTGGGCCTCGCCTTCGTTCTGGGGGTCAGTAAGCCCTCCGGTGGTCTCAAGCTCTGACGTGTAGCCATTGATTAAGTATTTCTTATCGAGTAGATTACGATACTGTACGACGGTTCCGATTTCTTGAACATTTTTTACGGTGACGCCTAGCTCTTCTTGCAGCTCTCGTGTAATAGCATCTTGATCTGATTCCCCTGGGTCAATTCCGCCGCCAGGCAACAAGCCCCTGTTGAGAATTAAAAGTTTATCATCTTTTTTGATTATAACTTTCACGGTTGGCCGATCCGTGTATTGTATTGCTGGGTCTACTTGACCAATAGTCGCTAAAATATTCATACCTTTATAATATCATCTAGGAGCTGGGCATCATGGCCTGACATTGCTTGGTTCAGGGACCCAGCGGGTAATATCCTCGCCGTTTTACAGCCATGGGGCTACTTACAAACTATCCCTGTGGTATACTCGAAAATATGACTGCAATATTCGCTAAACGATTGCAAAAAGGTGACGTGATACGAGTGATTGCGCCTTCTCGTTCATTATCTATTATCGGTGAGGAAACTCGAGCGATCGCGACCGAACGATTGCAGCAACTTGGGTTAAGCGTTAGTTTTTCAGAACATGCCGAAGAAATCGATGATTTTGTCTCGAGTTCAATTGAGTCGCGCGTTGAAGATATTCATACCGCCTTTAAAGACCCGCAGGTAAAAGCAATTCTGACAGCAATCGGTGGGTTTAATTCTAATCAGCTGCTATCGAAACTAGACTGGGATTTGATTCGAAACAATCCAAAGATATTCTGCGGTTTTTCAGATATCACGGCACTCTCGAATGCACTGTATGCAAAAACAGGGCTTGTGACCTACAGTGGTCCTCACTATTCAAGTTTTGGTATGAAAAAAGGATTTGACTATAGCCTCGAATCATTTGTTGCGGCAGTGATGGGAAGTGATGAAATGACCATTACTCCGAGTAGTGAGTGGTCTGACGATTTATGGTTTCTCGATCAAGAAAAAAGAACACTGATTCCTAATAAGGGGTGGTTGCCAGTCCAGTCTGGAGTCGCTGAAGGAACTATTATTGGTGGTAACCTGTGTACCCTAATCCTTCTGAGTAATACCGAATATATGCCACAAGCCGACAATATTATATTGTTCATCGAGGACGACGAAGAGTTGCAGATTCAGCACTTTGATCGCAATCTTACGGCATTATCACAGCAACCATGGTTTGCGAATGTCAAAGGTATCGTGATGGGACGATTTCAACAGGTAAGTGAAGTATCTGACGAATTGATTCTTCAGATGATTGTACGTAATGATGCGTTGCGTAGTATGCCAGTGATTGCGAATGTCGATTTTGGTCACACGATGCCTCTCATAACCTTCCCTATTGGCGGTCATGCGCGTATCGTTGGTGGTTCAGATCCATCGATCATTATTACCAAGCATTAGATTCCTTCGAATTTGGCCATTTATGCTATGATTTTTAGGTGGCCGAACCGATAAAACTATCCCACAAAGAACGTTTCAAAGCGATTGGTAAAGTCGCTGCCATGACGTATAGGACCGCACCACTTGCGGTCTTTATTCAGTTGTTCACGTCGATTTTTAATGCGGTCCTACCGATTGTGACTACTTTCTTTGCTGCGACGACGACGACGGCATTAGCCGAAGCATTTAATGGTGATGAAACAGCCGGTAGTCGAGTACTGTTATATGTGATTATTACGGCGATCCTCGGTATCTTATCGACCGCATGGTCAACAATCGAGAACTATATTGGGCAGATGCTACGCTACCGCATCGAAACAGCAATCGCCGATAATTTGTATGAACATTTCCTGCGTCTGGATTTTGCATTTTACGACGACAAAGATACCATTGATACCTTTGACAAGGCATCACAGTTTGCGCGCTTCTTTCCGTATGTCTTTAGCAGGCTGGCGGACATCCTCAGTCAATTCTTTACGCTGATCGCTGGACTAGTCGCGATGGCACTGGTTAGTTGGTGGCTGGGCTTGATCCTGCTAGCGGCGGTGATTCCGGGCGTCATTATTCAGTTCCGTCTGTCACGAGCACAAATTAAACACTGGAATAGCAATGTCGATACCCGTCGTTCAATTGGTATTATCGAATGGAACCTGCTACAGCCACAGCATATGGCCGAACTGCGCCTATATAACATGGGTCGCTATCTGCTGGACCTGCGAGCAAAGCTACGCGACAAAGATGAAAAGGTCCGGATTGAATTCGAACGTCAGTATATATTGAAACGCCTAGGCGCAAATGGTCTGGAAGCTGCCGCCGAAGTAACCGCTCTGATTTGGACTGTATTTCAGATTATCCACCACGCCCTGCCGATCGGACACTTTATTTACGTGCAACAGGTGGTGTCGCGTTCGTTGGGTGCGGCCGGAAGTTTCATTTCAACCCTAAATAATATCGACGAAGACCTCGCAAACCTGGTGGAATATCAGCGCTTTACCGATATGCCTGAAAAAGAACCAGCGACCAAGCGCTTCCGTGGCAAAGTAAACCTGATCGAAATCGACAACGTATCGTTTAATTACCTGCAGTCAAAAAATAATGTTTTGCAGAATATTTCATTTAGTATTAAAAAAGGCCAGCATGTCGCAATCGTGGGTGAAAACGGTGCGGGCAAGTCGACATTGGTAAAGATTATTACTGGGCTGTATCACCCTAGCGAAGGCAGCGTGCTACTGGACGGTACGCCACTGGCTGAATACGATGTGAACAGTTGGCATAAACATTTGGCGGTACTACGTCAAGATTATTTGGCATTTGGGTTCGCTAATGCGAAGGACAACGTATATTATGGCGATGTCGGTAGCCCGTTTGATCAAGAGCGTTTCGATAACGCCCTCGACATGGCCGAAGCCCGCAAGTTCTTAGAAAAGCTGCCAAATGGTATCAACAACTACGTTCATACCTGGATGGAAGATGATGACGGCAACAAAGGCGTCGACCTATCGGGTGGGCAGTGGCAACGACTGGCACTGGCGCGCAACTTCTACCGCAACAGCCCGATCATTATTTTGGATGAACCAACCAGTGCGATTGATGCGCTGGCTGAATCGCGAATCTTTAAACACCTGTTTGCTGAAAAAGACAAAACGATCATCACGATTAGCCACCGCCTAAGTACGGTGAAGAAAGCTGATGTGATATTCATGATGAAAGACGGCAAGCTGGTAGAGCAGGGAACGTACGAAGAGTTGATTGCGAATAGAGGTGCGTTTTATAAGATGTTTGAGTCGCAGCTATAGACCTTTATGTATTGGGATACGAATAGAAAACTCGGTTTTTGTCTCATCAGGATGTAAAGAAATTTTTCCTTTAAAATGAGTCTCGATGATTTGTTTAGTTATATAGAGACCCATTCCCATCCCATTTTTCTTACCACTTATTACTGGACTAAATAATGCTTCTCTTGCATTCGTACTAATTCCTATTCCGAAATCAGTCACTGATATGTGGAGATAATCGTTAATAAGTTTGGCATTCACGCTAATTTCGGTCTTTTTTTCGATTGATGCCTCGAGAGCGTTATTAATCAACACATTTAAACACTGGGATAGTCTTAGTGGGTCCCCGAAAATTCTAATTGCTTTATTTTTGTTGCCGATGTTCGTAAGTTTGATACCAAACTTTGCACATTTCAACTCAAGTTCTTTTGTAGATTGTAGGATTATCTTTGTAGCGTTAAATACCTCATATTGGTACTCGCTTCCTAAGCGCCGCCGGACAGAAATTATCATGGTATCGATATATCGAATACTCTCTTCGGCTCGAGTTATCGCACTATCGCGTTTTTTATACTCCTTTAGATCATCAATATCAAGAGTGAGAACGCTCAGATAATTTGCTAGATCATGTAGGATGACGGTTGTTAGTTGACCTAACTCTGCGAAATGATACAATTGTTTCATTTCATCAATCTGAGCTTTTCGTAAAGATTGAGTACGTTCATCAAGCTTCTCGATGAGTATTTGTTTTTGTTTGGCGAGAGCTAGTTGGGCGTCTTTGGCATGTGTTATTGCGTTTTCCATCTGATGTTCCGCCAACCATGCTATCAATGCAAAAACTGCCAATATAACACTATAACTAGCAACATCACTGAAATTCGAGGGAACATAGAGGTGTTTTCTATCTGGGTGAAATATATTCGCCGTATCTAAAAATTGTAATGATGTAATAAGAATTACAATGCCCAAAGTAACGGGTATTATTCGGTTTCCGCCTAACATAATTCCTGCAAAAAATATTACGAATGCCATTAACAACACCCCAATAGGATCATTTATACTCCAAAGTAAAAGGACTACGCTTGCGACAATTGAGTAAAGAATAATTAACATCCACGATGAAATCCGATGATGATTCTTTTTAATGAGGTAACCAGCAATTAATAAGTAGGGAATTGTCACTAAGCCTATAATTATTCTGCTCATGACATGATAATTATGGAATAGGACAACGCTTAGTATAAGTATTGTTGTTACTGCAATTGACACAAAAAGTGTTGCAGCGAGTATCACGTTTGTGATTCTCTTCGAGTTTTCTAAGGGCCCGTAATAGTTAGGTGTTTTGAATAATTTCCAGAGAACACGACGCTTCTTCATTTCTATTCTAGAGCATCAACTTTATAGCCAAGACCGTACGCCGTTTTTATTATAGGGAATCCGAAGGGTCGATCGATCTTATCGCGTAAATGTTTAATGTGAACATCTACAGTACTCGTGAGGTTTACTTTGTAATCATCCCATGCGTGATGTATTATCATTTCTCGTGTGAGTATCCGGCCATGATTACTAATTAGATATTCAAGAATATCGAACTCTTTCCTTCGTAAACTAATGTCTGCTCCCGCCCTAGATACGGTACGATCATCAAGATTGATCATTAGGTCTTGGTACTGAAGTATCTTTCGTAGCTCTCTTTGGACTTTTCTTCTCAATAAGGCATCGATTCGAGCTCGTAACTCATCACTATCAAAAGGCTTCACAACGTAATCATCCGCACCACAATCTAATAAATCTATGCGTGATGTTTTTTCATCCGTACCTGTGAGTACTAGAATAGGAACTTTTATATGTACGTCTCGAAGTTTCTTGCATATCTCCTTACCGCTCATATCTGGGAGGCCGAGATCGAGAATAATAAGGTCATACTCGCATTTATTAACTTTCTGGAGTGCTTCGTTACCAGTCTCGGCAATATCTATATAATATTTCTTTCCGAGTCGGCGCCTTACTCTGTCTGAAAGTCTAGGATTGTCCTCTATAACCAGAAGTTTCATATTCCTTCATGCTTTCCGCTAATGTTTTCTTAAGGATATAATAAATCTTTTAAATAATTATTAACATTTATATAATAATTTGATTTTCTATAGGTGTATCATGATACTATGACCCTCGACGTCCTCATCCACCTCATCGCCGATGCCGCAGTCGTCCCTGTTATCCTGATCGGTGCCTTTGTATTGCTATTCAAAATCCCCAAGGGCCACCGCTTTGAATCGTACAGTCGTATTTTAATGGCGGGCCTGACTGCCTACCTTCTGGCAAAGTTCGCCGCCAGTATTTATCAGCCATCGATGGAACGTCCCTTTGAGCAACTGGGCGTGCAGGCCGGTGCACTGTATTTGAACAACCCGGGCTTTCCTTCTGACCATGCCTTATTTGTAACCGCAATCACTGCTGCGGTCTGGTTTGAAACCAGAATGAAAAAAATTACCATTCTTTTAGTTATACTAGTATTGTTGATCTCTGTCGGTAGGGTAGTGGCACTAGTGCATACTCCACTAGACATGATCGCCGGTATTGGTATCGCGCTGGTTGGGGCGCTGTGGTATATGAATAAACCAGGTGGGCAGAAAATAGGGGTTCATCGTGGCAAAAATAGTACAATCGCAAGCTGAGTATCCAGTCGCTAGGCCGTGGCAGATCTGGCTAAGGATTGTCCTGATAGGACTGGCATTTGGGTTAGTATTCTGGGTGCTAACCGTTCTATTAACTAACTATGTCATTGAACCGCTGGCCTGCCGCCACATTGCCAATGCAGCCACAAACTGTGTGAATGCAACGGGCCTAGCGGGCAATGTAGCGGCTATTATGTCAGCATTACTAGCACTACTAGTGCTAGTGCGTTTACGTATTGCGCAACCAGTTATTATTACGGTAGGTACAGTGGCTATATTATGGTCACTCGCAACCTGGACAACAGGGTTGGCATGGTTTGAAGTGATTGCTTGGTCAATCCTACTGTACGGCCTATGTTACGCCTTGTTTGCCTGGATTACTCGTTATCCACGGCTAGTGGTGTCGGCGATTATTGCCACCGCGGTAATCTTAATTATTCGGATTGGATTAGTGTTGTCCACATCGGCTTAAATTTTACTGGTTTAAAAACACAAGCGGTATGGTAGAATAGCGTCAGTATTTAAATCGAGGGAAACATGGTTGGGAAAAAAACGGGTCATCGCAAAGCGACTGTTCGTAAACAGGTTAAACTAAGGGCTTACCACGCCAAACCGTACCGAAAACGACACGTAGGATTAGTAATAGCATCTATTGTTGCTCTCGTGTTACTGGCTATTTTTGTTATTCAATACCGCGATCGTCTGATTAGCGGTTTTGCTAGTAGTAATAGTTTTGTTAGTGACTTGTTCAACCAAGACAAGGCTTACGACGTAAAGGTCTCTTCGTCATATGGATTCAATTTGTCGTATGACCAACGGGCATTTTATGCCAGTGCTGTCGAAGGCACAACCGGCGACCTGTACCTCGGCACCGAGCTGAACAAGGAACGTGGCTATAACATCATTCGGATTGCGCCTAACTTTACATCAGAAGACAGTACTGATGGAACGGCCTTTACGTTTACCTTTCACCCAGGTACTGCCAGTGCCAATGATCCCCTCGAGGCAATTGCCCTCCAAGACGGAGGACTAGACGCAGCCAACCTCAGCAAGCTTAGCTTTGATACCGTCAAAGTCGGTGGTCAAGATTTCATTCGTAGTGTGTGGGAATCAAAAGCCAGCGGTGCGCTTCCTTCAAATATCAACGCTCGCTTCCTGACCTACACTGGGTTGGTTCAGAACCATGCGGTAACCATCGTCATTTCACTGGGTATTGGTACTACCGATGAAGCCTTCTTTGAAAAGGTCACCTCATCAATTACTTTTGGTGATACTGTCGGATATATTGCGGCACCATCTAATGAAGTTGCGACAAAGATTAATGAATCTCGCAACCTACTGGACGTTATTACCGGATCACAATTAGCATCAGCGGCCACCGAAACATCAACGGTGGGTAGCTCTGAAAAAATCGCGGCCCTATACGCACCAGCCGTCGCGAAAATCTACCACGCCTACTGTATGGATATCACGATCGACTCAAAGCTATATCTGAAAGATGCATGTAGTGCTTCATCGGGTTCAGGATTCTTTGTTAGTCAAGATGGCTACATAGCTACCAACGGACACGTCGCATCGGTGACGCCAAAAGATCTCGTGATTCGTGATGCCTTTAGTTACTACGCCTCGAAGGGTGATCCACAGTACGTTAACTATCTGATATCGTTAACGACGTTAAAGGCAAGCGACATCCCAGCGGATGCCACTCAAGAACAAGCGCTTGGTATCATGATTGATGCGATGTACAACATTAGTGATGCACGTATCAAAGCAACCAACGATATTGATAATTTACTGGTAGTGTTAAGTAAAGCCGAAGTCGATGCTACCGCACTACTCGAGGCAACCGCTAACCGTGAAGCATATAGCGAAGACAACACGGTAAAGGCAACCTTGAAGGCTGCTGACTACCGTGCAATCGACGGTATTAATGGCTACAAATCATCTGACGTTGCGATTATCAAAATCGACGGTACCGGTTACCCAATTACAAAAATCGGAAGTATCCAGGACCTCACGCAAGGGGCGAACCTTTCAATCCTAGGATACCCAGGAAATGCGTCAGACAACGGTATCGTTGAATCAACCACCGCAGAAGCAACGCTCACAACTGGTAAAGTTTCTGCAAAGAAGAACGCATCGGGTAGCGACAAAATGCTGATCGAAACTGATGCGACGGTTGGCCACGGCAATAGTGGTGGCCCTGCCTTTGAGGACGACGGATTGGTGGTTGGTATCGCTACCTATAGTATTGATGCGAGTGGTGCAGGCGATGGAACATATAACTATATCCGTGACATCAAGGACCTTATTGACCTAGCGGACGAGAGTGGCATTACGTTGGACGCTAACAGCCAAACCCAAGCCCTATGGGAGCAAGGTATCGATTACTTCTACACCTCCCACTACTCAAAAGCTGTGAAGAACTTTGAAAAAGTACAAGCCTTGTATCCAAATCACTCAAAGGTAGCTGAGTTTATTGCAGCAGCCGAAAAGCGAATTGCTAACGGTGAAGACATCCAAGACTTCCCACTCATTCCTGTGATTGTCGGTGGCATCATCGTCCTTATCGGCGCTGGTGTCGGAGTATTCCTGATTGTTCGTCACCGCAAACACCACATCATCTACAATGCTGGTGTTGCCCAAGGAACTGTTGTTCCAGCAGTGCCTGGTGATCCTGCGCAACACGTCACCGTCACCCCAGGTTCGCCACCAGACGTTCAGAACGTTACTCCGGTAGTACCTGCTCCAACGCCCGTAGAACCAGCCCCAGAACCAATTAGTGAGCCGACTTCAATTCCAATCGCCGATAGCCCTTCAGAGAAGGAATCGACTACCCAGCCAGAAGCGACTGAAACACCAGCCAAAGAAGCACCAGCTACTGAACCAGAAGCCTCGTCCGATCAAGGGGTGACGATCGAGCCTACCAACACCGAGCCATCAGCGCCCGAAACCCCAGTTAACCCTTGGTTTAACAGTAACGATTCAGATAATAACGACACAAGTAAATAAGTAATATCGGGGAGTATAGCGCTCCCCGATGATGCTTTTGCTATACTAGTCATATGGAACAAGTCTTGTTGGGTGTTCTCGTTATCTTGGTGATCGGTTTAGCTATCGGATTCTTTATCTTGCTACAGCGCTTGCTAAAGAACAAATCGGAAACAGGTGTCGAAATGCTCAAGAGTGATGTGACGGAATTAAACCGTACACTCACGACACTACAGACGGTCCTCGGTGACAAGCTTGAGCGTAGTGCGACGAACATGCAATTATCAATGCAAAAGCAACTCAGCGAGAGTGGTAAGTTGGTGAGTGATGTAACCCAGCGTCTGGCAAAACTCGACGAGACAAATCGCCGTGTCGTTGACGTCGCTGATGAGCTGAAAACATTGCAGAATGTGCTGCAAAATCCAAAGCAACGAGGGGTATTTGGTGAATATTACCTAGAATCAGTTCTGGCTAATATCTTGCCGACGAAAAACTTCGAAATGCAGTATCGATTCAAAGATGGTTTAATCGCCGATGCGGTCGTCTTCCTCGATAAAGGTCAGATTTTACCAGTTGATAGCAAGTTTAGCCTGGAAAACTACAACCGTATGGTCCAGGCAAAGGGTAAGGAAGAGAAAGTCGAATTACTGAAGAAAGTGCGTAATGACCTAAAAGGTCGTATCGATGAAACCAGCAAATATATTCGTCCGAATGAAAAGACGATGGACTTTGCCTTTATGTTTATCCCCAGTGAATCGTTATATTATGACCTTTTGATCGGGGATGTTGGTACGGGTTCAAGCGCCCGCGATTTGATCGAATACGCCTTTCGAGAAAAGAAAGTCATCATTGTCAGTCCGACCAGTTTCATGGCGTACCTTCAGACCGTGTTACAAGGCCTGCGTAGCCTGCAAATCGAGGAACAGGCTAAGGACATACAAATTCAGGTGGGCAAGCTAGGACGTCACATAGGCGCCTTTGACAGCTACATGGCGAAACTAGGCAAGTCACTGGGCACGACCGTTAATCACTACAATGATGCACATAAAGAATTAGCAAAGGTTGATACCGACGTCGTTAAGATTGCGGGCAACAATAAGAGTGTTGAACCGCTACTGATCGATAAGCCACGCGACGACGAATAGATCAAGATCGGCCAGGATAATAAAATACCCCGCACCATCTTGCGGGGTATTTCTTGTACGAGTCGCTTGCTTAATTAAGCGTTGCGTCCACGAAGTAGGTCGTGCAAGATGAATCCTGCAACTGCACCGATGATTGGAGCAAATGCATAAATGGCGAATGACCAAAGGGTCGCGCCGTACGCTTGTAGCGAGACCGCAATCGCAGGGTTGATGATCGCAGTACCACTGACGTAACTTGCAGAACTGACAGCAACCATTAATGCGATAAAGATACCAAGGCCAGCGGTAAATGCAGCGGCGGTTCGGTCAGTCTTTTCACGGGTTGCACTAGCAATAGCCAAGCCAAGGATCAAGGTACCGACCAGTTCACCAAAGAACAGGTACCATTCTTTGCCAACGAGCAAAGTCAGGTCTGCGGCTTTGAAGAGTGCAGGGGCGGTTTGACCAAGGGCTGCTGACGTTGCGTCAACTGCAGGTGCGCCAGCCAAGAAACCACTTAATATAAAGTAGGCAAGGACTGCACCGAGTACTTGAGCTACGATGTAACTGATAGCACGAAGCCATCCAATGCGACGAGTCACCCATGCACCAATAGTGATTGCAGGGTTAACGTGTGCACCAGAGATTGCTCCGATGAGAAGCACGATGCCAGCGAGGGCGAAAAGAACAAAGATGGGTTGTCCTTGGCCAGCGATAACAACGCTTGCAAGTAGGAATGTACCAACAAGTTCAGCACCAAGTGAACGCCATAGGGCGAGCGATTGGATTGAATCTTGGACATGACCTACAAAAGTATTCTTTGTGGCGCGTGCAGGAGCTGTCGTCACAGATGTTCGGGTCGTTTTTGCCGACGCAGATTTTCGCGCGGGCGCTTTTTTGGTTGAAGTAGCGGCTTTTTTAGTAGCCATATGTTTCCCTCCTTATAGTCAACATGGTTATATTGTAGCATAAACGGCACGAGGGCTAATGGTATAGTAGGGATATGGCATTATTTGTACGACAAGACGAGAATCGAACCGAATTGCAAACGCGAATCGCCGCCGAACTTCAAGAGAAGGCACGTAAAAAAGCCGAAGAGGCAGAATTGCCCGACGGCGTCACTGATTCGGAATATATTAAAAACACAAAACAGACGAGTAAATTGGCGTGGGTATGGCTGGTCGTCTTCGTTATAGTGGCAGGTTTAATTATCTGGCTAATTGTCAGTTCGTTGTAGCGAATCTTCTTTGGTCTAGGGTATAATAACTACCAGTTATGCCAGTCCATGATATTGATACTGTTCGCACATCGTTATTAGAACGGGTTGCCACCAGCGAGACTCCTCGTGATGTCCTTCGAGCAGCAGAATTTAAAGAATTGTATGCCGCAATTGCTTCACTTCCGAATGAAGAACGTGGTGCCTATGGTAAAGCAGTCAATGAATTAAAGCAGGCTGTCGAGGCAGCGATCGGAGAACGCGAAACTACCCTTGAAAGCGGTGATCTTACGGGGATTGATATCACAGCACCTTGGGACGTTAATAGTACTCGTCCGGCGCTGTTGCCGACAATCGATGGTTCACAGCATCCACTGATGACCGAACTCGATAGGGTAATTGATATTTTCACTCGTATGGGATTTGATGCCATTGAATCGAGGCAGATCGACGACGACTTCCATATGTTCGGTGCATTGAATTTCCCTGAAAATCACCCTGCGCGCGACGGCTATGATACGTTCCGTACCGAAGAAGGCTTTATTCCACCCGCTCATACCTCAACCATGCAACATCGCATTTTGAAAGACGGCAAAGCACGTTTGGAAGATGGTGGACATATCGCCGCTATTAGTTACGGCCGAGTCTTCCGTAACGAAGATGTTGATGCGAC
>JBAQNZ010000032.1:0-3344 GCA_049304275.1 Candidatus Microsaccharimonas sp.
GTCGAGCAATGCAGGACATGTTAGAGCATCAAGTGGCAGATGGTATACTATCAGGAGAATACGAAAAGGGAACGGTGCTAAAAATCAGCGCCGTAAAGGGTAAAATAGTTGTCAATGTCGGACAAGAAGCATAATCGATCAAGCGTCATTGCTGCCGTTATCGTCAGCGTCGTCATATTTGCATTCGCTGGCTGGCTACTTTTGAACAAACAGTTTGTTATTGACCAAGTAAGCATTTGGTCATACAGCATGCCAGTAAATGTTCTTACACTCGAAGACCGAGTCGATTTTAGTGATCAAGGAAAGTTCTATTTCCGTGCCACCCAGCCGAAACTATCCGGATCGGATGAGTTTAATCTCGGTTGTCCTCGTCAGGAAACAGGAAGTCCAATCCTTGGCTGTTATACCGAAGGACGTATCTATATTTACGATATTACTAACGATCAACTGGATGGTATCGAGGAAGTAACCGCCGCCCACGAGATGCTCCACGCTGTGTGGGAGAGGATGAGTAGTACCGAGCAACAACGGATTGGTAAATTGCTGCGCGCTGCCTATGCAAAGATTGATGACCCTGACCTAAAAGAGCGGATGGACTATTATAATCGCACCGAACCCGGCGAGTTTGAAAATGAGCTTCACTCAATTATCGGTACTGAAATGGGAAATCTAGGGAGTGAACTTGATACATACTACGCCAAGTTCTTTCAGGATCGTCAACGGGTGCTCGACCTTCACGCTAAATACAATGCAGTATTTAAAGATCTACAGATTCGGTCGGAAAATCTGTATAACGAACTTGTCGCGATTGCTAAAAGTATCGAAACCAGAAGCGCACAATATGCTGTCGATGTTTCGGCACTCTCGGCAGATATTCAAGCCTTTAATACTAAAGCGGATAATGGCGAATTTAGCTCACAGAGTCAATTTAATAGTGAGCGAGCAGCGCTGGTTGCTCGGTCAAACCAATTGGATGCTGATCGAATAGCGATAAACAACGACATTAAAACATATAACGAAAAATATGCTGAGTATCAACAAATAGGAACTCAAATCGAGAGTCTGAATAAGAGTATTGATAGCATCAAAGACCTTGCACCTGCTCCGTCGGTATAACTAAGGTATACTAATCTGTAATGGCAAAGTCAAAAACTCAATTCGTCTGTCAAAATTGTGGCGCCACTCATTCGAAATGGTCGGGCCGCTGCGATAACTGTGGTGAATGGAATACGCTCGTTGAACAATTCCTTGATACGGGTACATCTTCGGTCGCAAAGGCGAGTAGCAACGGTAAGAACTTAACTGTTCAGTCGATAAAAACGATTAGTGCTACTGAAGGTTCAAAACGAATGAGTACGGGCACGAACGACCTCGACATCGTGCTGGGTGGTGGAATTCTGCCTGGGGCCGTGGTACTACTAGCTGGGCAACCTGGCATTGGCAAAAGTACCTTGCTACTCCAAGTTACAGCGCATGTTGCTGAAACCGTCCCCGTACTGTATGTCAGTGGCGAGGAATCAGCCAGTCAAGTAAAACTGCGGGCGCAACGTCTGGGTGCACAATCTAGCGAACAACTCGATTTTGCCGCCAGTTCCAGTGCGAATGATATCGCTTCGACGATCCGAAGCGGTGCCTATAAACTGATTATCGTTGACTCGATTCAAACCCTTGCGCTCGATGAAATTACAAGCGCACCTGGTACGGTTAGCCAAATTACAAATAGTAGTAATGTCTTGATTCGGGCAGCTAAAGAGGCTGGTGCGGCAGTTATCTTAGTCGGTCACGTCACGAAAGAGGGAAGTATCGCGGGACCAAAAGTTCTTGAACATTTGGTTGATGTCGTGCTTCAATTTGAAGGTGATCGTTATGGTGGGTTTAAGGTTGTTCGTGCGGTCAAAAACCGATTTGGCTCGACCAACGAAGCTGCGATCTTTGAAATGTACGAAGAAGGACTGCGGGTTGTCGAGAACCCGTCAGCAGCGTTATTGGCTGAGCGTCAATCGGCTGATGGATCAGTAGTCCTCGCGACGTTGGAAGGGACTCGGCCACTCCTCGTTGAAATCCAAGCCCTTGTGAATCCGACCAGTTTCGGGTATCCTAAGCGTACTGCCAGTGGGTTTGACCTTAACCGACTCAATCTGTTGATCGCTGTACTCGAGCGACGAACAAAATTGAATTTATCCGATAAAGACATCTATATAAACGTCGTCGGTGGACTAAAACTCAGTGATCAAGCGGCCGATTTAGCTATATGTATGGCTATTGCGAGCGCCGCAGCAGGCCGTCGAATCGATGATGGAATCGTCGTCTTTGGCGAAGTGGGTCTGGGTGGGGAAATTCGATCGGTGATCGGCGTTGATAAACGCGTGGCCGAAGCTAAAAAACTTGGCTTTACCCAAGCAATCGCCCCAAAAACAAGCTCGCGAAATACTTTTATAAAACCAGTAGGTGATCTGCGCGCAGCGCTGATCGACTACTTACAAAAATAAGGAGCGTATGGAATATATTATCCTCGCTACACTGCTAGTCATAGCAGCCGAGACAACCTATTTGGTTGCCACTCATACTACAAAAATAACCCGTTCAAAGAAACAGTACCCGATCTTTGTCGACACATCAGTTTTGATTGATGGACGCATTTTGGCAATCGCCGAATCAGGCTTTATCACCAGTACCTTGCAGATCCCACGCAGTGTCGTTGGCGAACTGCAGTATTTAGCAGATAACGCTGATAGCGACAAACGCACACGTGCCCGCCATGGTCTAGACGTCGTCAGTGAATTACAGGCAATGACCCAGGTTCAGACTGAGATATTTAACGACGGCACAAAGGCAGAAGAAGGGGTCGACAACCGTCTACTAAAACTTGCGAAACAATATAATGGATCAATTTGTACAATCGACTTTAACCTCAATAAGGTCGCACAAGTCGAAGGTATCAAAGTCTTAAACGTGAACGACCTCGCAAAGACACTTCGAATGGCGTACTTGCCTGGTGAAAAAATATTGCTTGAATTGACCCAAAAGGGTAACGATCAGCACCAAGCGGTCGGTCACCTTGTTGATGGAACAATGGTCGTTGTTGAACATGCTCACCAGTTTATTGGTAAGTCAGTCGAGATTGAGTTTATCCGTAGCCTCCAAACAGCGGCTGGCAAAATGATGTTTGCCCGTCTTGCGGGTAATCAAAAACCGGCACCTAAGGCCACAGAAGCTCGCAATCCACAGCCGAAGGGTCGTCAACCGAAAGTTGCCCCGGAACCTCAAGTACAGGCCGAGAAGCAGCCACAGGCTAACCGAAATAATAATCGTCGTGGGCCACAGCCGCAGAATAAGCGTCGACG
>JBAQNZ010000033.1:0-4269 GCA_049304275.1 Candidatus Microsaccharimonas sp.
TTACGACCGAGGTTTTTCTTTGTCTCGGTGTACGTTGCGTGCTTACGAGCAATAGGATCATACTTTTGCAGTGAGATCTTTTCAGTCGTGTTCTGAGTATTCTTCGTCGTGTAATAGGTACGGTGACCAGTCAATTCACTGACAAGTCCGACGAGTTTACGCTTTGTATTCTTCTTTGGCATAACTGATAAAGTATAGCAAAACGTATACCGATAAGCAAGCCTTTAGTGATGTGTTTAAAGTGGTGGGCCTGTAGAGGTTGAGTTGTTGGCGGTGCCGTTCCAGATCCAGTTTGGGGAGGAGCCGTCAGCATAGGTATAGAGTGTCGGACTCTTCGTTACCATTGCCTCGGTTATTAAGATTCCATCTGAGCTCGCAATCATTCCAACGTCTACAAACCTATAAGTTGAATCGTATGTCGAGCGCGCTGCAGAAATACTCACTCGTTTCATCTCTCCCGCTTGGACGACAATCGTTGTGGCGCCTTGGTCACAAAAATCTAATCCAAATGATCGAACCGATGCAGAATCATTCCCTACAAGCATAGAGACCGTATAAACCTGTGTATTTTCAAGCGTCGATAGATCAAGATAAAGACGGCGATTGGCGGTAGTTCCATTAAACCTATGCCAATCGTTACGTGCATTCCACGATACCCCTGATGTATCGCTGTTAGTAGAAGTAGTAAACCACCCTGAGCTCTCTGAAACACTACTACCCACTCCCACACCCTTCGGATTCTTCACCAAGTTAGTAATCGCCGCCACCCCACCTACCCCATGCCCCGGACAGCCGCCGACAGCTGGGGTAGTTTGGGTCGTGTTGTTTTGGTAGTAGCTGGTGTTCTGGGTAGTAGTGGTAACGCAGTAAGTCTTTGGAGTAGTGCTGTTGTTAACACTGTATTGGTAGCTGGTGTCGGCCGTATTGACGATACCAATGCTTGCAAGGTCTGCTGGATAGAGATCATTGTTCTCTACGGCATAGCCCTGGAGCTTCTTGCTGGCTTGGGTACTGGCGGACTGAGCGGCAGCCACCTTGGCTCGGTTCTGTATCCCACTAAACACCACAATACTAACAGCTGCCAGAATACCAATCACCACGATAACGATGAGGAGTTCGACGATGGTGAAACCAGCTAGCGGAGCGGATGGGCTCTTAGGCGCCGTTAAGGAAGGAAGACGAGTACTGTGGCGATACCTCAAACAACTGCCCGTTTTAAAGTCTTCCTGCATAGGGGGTATTTTAGCATAAGGGGGTTAGCCAGACAAATAAAGAAAATATCAGCTCGATATTATTAACGGAAGTTATTAAATGCGGTTTTACTTTTTGGAGCCACGACTGGGAATTGAACCCAGGACCTCGAACTTACCATGTTCGCGCTCTACCAACTGAGCTATCGCGGCAGCATCCCAACCAATATATCACGTAATTTTTTGTTATGATAGTACACCGTTACAACACCATACTCGCTTTTCTTTTTATAATTACCTATTGAACCAGATATCGTCACATGAACTTTATAGAATTGCGTTTTATCAACCCCCAAAACCTTTGTCCAATATTGTAGGGCGAGCTTGGTGTCAATATCAGTGAAAGTTTGTAGCTGAAACCGCATGTCATCCGTTTTAACGCCGAAAACTTCAACAAGAAATTTCATAAAGACCTTTAGAAGCTCTGGGTCGGTATTGCCTAATCGTACCGCATATTTATTTGCTTTATTACCCTCACCCCAGTAAAGCCCGACACCTAGCCCGTACAGTCGTGCTAACTCCATAGTATTAATATCACGAATGACAAATGGATCACCGTCAGGATTATGCTGTTGGTATATCGCATCAGATATAGAGTGTCTATTGATACCGTATCTATGCATCCAATAGACTACTTGATTATGTGAGCATCCTATTTCTTTGGAGATCTCCATCCCTACTTGAAAATACCTTCTGTATCAGATAGAATAGTCAGGTACTTTGGTATATGCTGCCGCCTTAGCTCAGCTGGTTAGAGCGCCACTTTTGTAAAGTGGAAGTCCACGGTTCGAATCCGTGAGGCGGCTCCACAATATCGCCTTATGCTGGAATCGTGTAGTGGCAATCACAGGAGACTGTAAATCTCCCGCCGTAAGGCTCCGTAGGTTCGAGTCCTACTTCCAGCACCAAGCAATGATAAAAGAAGCTTCACATAGGAGCTTCTTTGTTATTCGGCGGCGAGGCTTCGTTCGGCAGATACAAGTCTACCCTTGACGGTTTGTATCATTTGGCCGGCACGTAACTGGTCGACAGCAAGAACTTGACCAACGGAATGAACGTTCGCTCCCATTAACCCAACCAGTGCCATCGTCGTTCGTGCAGTATTTTGAATCTCTGGTGCGACCTTTAATCCGGCATCTAAACGAATAAGTGCTGTAGGTACTTCCACCGACGAAGTCGTCTTAGCTGCTCTGGCTGTATTAATCTCTTCGACCATTGCAGACTTAATTAATCCATCGAGCGTACTTATTTTCGAAAGTGATGCAAATTGTAATACACCCTCTTCGATATCTCTACTTAATCGTTGTCCAATCGAGCGTGTAGCGTGCGCTGCTTGTTCTTCACTAAGTCCATTTCGTATGAATGCCTCTGCTAGTCGTGGTGTGAGCACGTCAATCCTATCTGCGATAGCATCTGATTCTTCAGCCCCAGAATTAGGTTCAAGTGCCTCACGTAGTTGATGTGATCGGCTAACGTCTAAACTAAATAGAGGTGTTCGAGGGTCGTGGAGTGGACTAGCTGCAAAATCACCGCGAAGAACAACGTTCTCAAGAGATAGACGTCCAATGTATAGTTCAGCGAGCAAGAATTTTCTTTGTAATGACTGTGAATTAAAGGCGACACCAAATGACTTCTTTTCGGTTGCCTTTGTGTCGGTTCCTGATTTCGGTTTTCGCCCCAGAGTCTTTCGACCGATAAGTGCTGACCAGTCGGTAATCTCGATCGTTGTTCGTATCTGTTCGATGTCGTCGATATCTTTTAGTATCTCAAGTACAACTTTGGTATCAGCGATAGTCAGGTTTTGTGAGGTCGCCATATCGGCAATAATCCGCTGCTCTTCATACCTTTGTGGAAAGACGTTTGAGATAGCGGTGAGGTGATCAGGAGTGATCGTTACGAGCTCGTGACCGCTACTTCGTGTCCTTGCTTGGCTCATCAGGTCTGGGTCGGCGTTTTGTGCAGTAACCATTACCTTACGGATTGTCGTCGGTACCGTTCCCCAACGGACACACTTATCAATTACCCACTGTCGAATCTCGACAACTTCTTCGGGTGTAACGCCTATATAGCGACCATTCATCTTTTTGTTACTCGCAAGGTTAAAGGCTTGGGCTGCGGTAACACGATTTGCCCATTGGGTTTTACTCCATGAATCACTTACCCATTCATACATACGAGCGAATGACACGGTTTTATGAGAAGTGGCGGTTAAAATACGAAGATCCATCACCTCATCTTCAGTCATCGGCGGCATTACAGTGCCGTAAACAGTTTGGCTTCTGCGTCGTTCGGTAGCCGCACTACGGTGAAAACCGTCAATAATAGATAGCTTTTCTTTCCCTATAACCTGGGCAAGAAGAACAGGGGTCAGTTGCCCATTCACTGTTCCTTTCGCTTCTTCGATAAGCATTGATTCAATCAGATCCTGAACATGGCCATCATCCACCGGTACTTCAGTTTGATCAATGAGTTCGACAGGCACCATGGCTTCAACCAGGCCACCTTCCCTTTCGCTTCGTATATCAATTTCAGAACGTAATGCGGACGTTACGGATAGTCTTTCGACACCCTGCTCGGTTATAGTCATACGGTATTTCCCCAGGATTACTTTTTTCAATCATAGACTAATAGGGGTATCGAAACAATACGTATAATTAACAACTGTTTAAAATAAGGCGTATTTAAGCTTAGTGTTTGTGAGCTTTGATGTGCTTGTTGTATCCGACTTCGTAATCCCGCAGTTGAGTCAGGTTCAAGATCGAGAAGATCAAGGTCACGAGGTTCCAGAAGACACCGATCACCAGGGTAATGATGACGAGCGTGCGCGCAACGTTTGGCGAAGGATGTCGAAGTAGCGTTACACCTGAAATGATAAGGTATATGTGAGGTAAAATGAATAGAACCAAGGTGCCCACGCCCATCAAAAACATATACGCAGCATCTTCACTGGTTTCGCTGGCCATCATTGCGATAGTACAAAGAGCCATGAACAGTAGTCCAAAGAATGCTCCCATTGAAC
>JBAQNZ010000034.1:0-18349 GCA_049304275.1 Candidatus Microsaccharimonas sp.
CCAAAAACCGATACCATGATGATTGCTGCCGCGGTGACGACTTTAGCGCCCAATGAAAAACCATCCTTGATTGATTGCTTGGCATTTTTACTACGTACATAGGACTCTCTGATGCTAGAGTTCATAAAGAACTCATAGTCCATTGCCAGGCCAAAGAGTATGCCTAGTCCTATGATTGGCAGGAAGCTAATAATGGGAGCTGGCTCGAACAAGCCGAAGGCGCCCCATTGGAACGTCATCACCAGTGCTCCAAACATTGCGCCGACCGAAAGTATGAAACCAACTGTCGCTTTGAGCGGTATAAGGATTGAACGAAATGCCACCATGAGGATCAAGAACGACAGGCCGACGGTTATCCCGAGGTATGGTGGGAGCGCTTCAAGCATCTTTTGGTCAATATCTGCTTGAATGGCAGTAGTCCCCGTTACTGAAAGTTGTACGCCGCTGTCGTTTAAGACGCCGTTTTCACTTCGCAGTTTCTTAATCAGTTCGATAGTCGCCTCGTCCGAAGGGCCGGTTGTCGGCAATACTTGAATGAGAGCTTCTTTACCACTTGGAGTAACCGAAGCGGGGAAGGCGCGCGCCACACCTGGCTGTGTACTCAATTCAGTGGCGATTTGTTGTGCTGTCGAGGTGTTCATATTCTCGGCGAGCACAATGAGCGGTCCATTGAACCCAGCGCCAAATCCACGGCTAAGAATGTCATAGGCCTTTTTTTGGGTCGTGTCTGATGCTGCAAATTCATCAGTTGGCAACCCAAGGCGTAGGTCGGTTAAGGGATAGCTAAGCCCTGCAAGTAGTACAACAGTAACGGCGATAATTGGCAAAGGCTTGTGGCTGATAAAGCTACCGACTTTATACCAGACAGACGAGTGATTGACGTGCAGTTCGTGATGTTTTTTTGATACATGGTGTGTCGCGCGTTGCTTTTTCGATAGGATGCGCCCGCCGATAAGACCTGCGAGTGCAGGAAGAAGAGTCAGTGCCGCTATGGCCGCAATTGCTACCGTACCAGCAGCGGCGAGCCCCATGTTAGTTAATAGCGGTATCTGTATAATTGACAGAGCCGAAAGGGCAATAACGACCGTAAGGGCCGCAAACAGCACGGCATTACCAGCGGTTCCGACAGCACTGGCGATTGCCGTTTTATAATCATCACCTTCGAGAATATAGTTTTTATACCGCGAAAGAATAAACAGTGAGTAATCAATGCCGACGGCCAACCCAAGCATGACGGCCAGTACAGGGGTAGTTGCATTAATTTCGACTACACCGCTGAGTGCGAATACCGCGCCAACACCCGTGATAAGCGCGAAGATAGCGACGACGAGTGGCAGACCGGCTGCAAAAACAGTTTTGAACATAACAATGAGGACAATTGCGGCCACCAGTACCCCAATGATCTCACCTATACCCAAGATCTCCGACGGAGCCACCCTCACGATGTCTCCGCCAGCCTCTGCGGTAATGCCGCCATCACGAGCTATCTGTAGCGATGACGCCACTTCCTCGGCGGTCTGGTCGGTAACATTATTGCGGCTAACACTAAGCTGTAGCTGAGCAAAGGCTATCCGTCGATCTTCCGACACTGCTTCTTCAAAGATAAACGGACTAATGACTCGCTCAACATCTTTTGCTTTGGCGGCATCAGCCAGAGTTTGGTTGATGGCTTCCTTGTAATTATCTATCGTTTTGCCTGCAGGAACTTCAAAAACAATTCGACCCGTTCCGCCACCGGCGTTGGGGAATAGTTCCTCGGCTTTTTCTATTGTCGTCTGCGCTTCAGTACCAGGAATAGAAATGTTCTCGGAGGCAGGCTGTTGGAAGGTAACCATAAGGCCGAGTACACCTGAAACTAAGACTAACCAGGCACTTATCACGAGCCATTTGTGTCTGAAGGAGAATAGTCCTAGTTTTTTAAGAAAGTTTGCCATAATATCCTTTTTGTTAGTTTAAATTTCTCAACGCATCAATTACTAATTATACACGAATGCACACACAGTAAACATTATATGCTCGCAACTATAACGCCTGAATTCCGCTCTAAACTGAACATACTTTGGGTCAACGAGAATTAATTTTAATTCATCAGAGGTATTGCGAATGTAGAAGGCTTGCAATGAGTACTCCCTCAGTAAAGCTAGATTTACCCGAACCTGTTTGTCCGCCGGCAATACCATGGGGCGTCGAAGAATTTCGAAGCGCAAGAAATTTACAAATACCACGAAATGTGTATCTTATTGTTCTTTTTGGAATAATTACCTATCTATCGACAAAGCTGTGGTCATTACCCAGCTACGGTAGTATTCTCGGGACGGTACTCGTATTTGTTACGATTGGACTCGGTATTATCACGATTTTACTTTTCGTTAAAATTTTTACCACAAAACGTCATCTACTCGACCTACTGGGACGGGCGAGTGATTAGTCAGCCTACTGTCGATCCGGTCACTCGAAGCTATCAGCGTGGACAAGTGGAACTTGCGGCCGACGAGGTAAAAATAATCTTCAACCAGTTAACGAGTTCTGTATGTCCCGTATGCCTAACGGCGCAATCGCTAGTGCAATATCATCTGCGCCGATGGATACACCTTTTGTTGTTGGCATGTTTGTAACGTTGGCCTTAATCCCTTTGCAAACAAAACGTAATTGTTACTGAACAGCAAGTAATTCGATGTCGAACACCAGATCACTATTCGGCGGAATACTCGATGAAGCCCGACGTTGCCCGTATGCCATTTCTGACGGGATGACGAGACGGCGCGTACCACCGACCTTCATACCAGGGACACCAACCGTCCATCCTTCGATGACTTGTTCTAGGCCAAATGTCGCAGGACGATTGCCGTCGTGACTGCTTTCAAATATCTTGCCATCAACGCATAGTGCGCCAGTGTAATGCGCGGTGATCGTTGCTTCGGCGGGAACCTCTTGTCCGTCGCCCTCAACAATATCGATAATTTCTAATTCGGACACCTTGTGTCGTTTACCTAATGGAGTGAAATCTTGCAGTGGTGTACCTTTGAGTTTTTGAGTTTTCATTATTCTATTGTAGCAACTAAACAGCCGAACCCCGGTTATTGATAGCCTCGACTGCTTTCACGACTGCGGGAATATATGCACCCATTAGTTCGTGGCCGGCCGCAATAACCGACACCTTAACCTTTGGATTAGCTTTCGCGACTTGATCAAGGTTCTTTTTGATGACGACAGGATCAACTAAGCCATGGATAATATGAATCGGCTTTCGGATCCGTTGTATATCATCATATGAGGTCTGATGGAGAATACTCGACTCGAGTGCGGCCATATATATATCGACGTTCTTTTTGTTAACATGAAACGCATCGCCGACAATCCGTAACTTGATAGCTAACGGAACAGCGCTGACTATCTTTTCAGGATTCTTCATAACCAAACGATAGAACTGTTTCAATATCGTCGCTTGGCTCGGTAGGACCTCACGAGTATCAGACTGACTATATATTGGAGGACTACACAGAATTAACGCCTTCACAATCAATGGATAACGCTTTGCGATCTCGATAGCAGTCAGACTCCCCATCGAATGACCGACAATAATTAAAGGTTGGCGGATATTTAGACTGAGAAGTGTCCGAATAACCGAACCCGCCTGAACACTAATGTTATATTTCATCCAGCGTGGGCTAGGGGACTTTCCAAAACCCAGAAGGTCAATAGAAATAGCCCGAACATCATCTGGTAGTCTTTTGACTACCGCATCCCATGATGCACCAGAATTGCCCATACCATGCAGCAACAGCACGGTTGCTCGTGGCGACACGCCTTTTTGGTCAGTGTGTATGTGAAGGCGATAGGGAATACGAAGGTATTTATGCAAAAACGTTTCAAACATTACCTTAAGTATAGATCATGGACTATTCTATATATTTATGCTATAATATACATATGATTAGGCCTGGTTCATTAGAGACTGACCTTCCGGAACTGACTCTGCGGCGCCTCAAGGCCGAAGATGCAGTTCCTTATTTTGATGCCGTCGCAGCAAACCGCGATCACCTTAGTCAATTTGGTGACATGACCTCTGATAAATACCCAACCCTAGAGACTGTTCAAGATTCAATCGTCGAATACCCAGATAGCGACTTCGATCAAGACGGAAACCCTCGCACCCGTATGGGCATATGGTCAGATGAGCAGTTCGTCGGCTTTATTAAGGTAACTATCGGCGAGGCCGGTGCCGAGATCGGCTATTGGATGGACAGTGCATATACGGGCATGGGATACGCGACCCACGCCGTTCGGGCCCTCACGTCGTTTGCGAAACATCACTACGATGTCGTCTATGCGACTGCCCATGCACAAAACATTGCCAGCCGTCGCGTCTTACAAAAATCTGGTTATTCGTACGATATTACAATGGCTATCGACGGCAACGAGATCGATATCTTTAGCGCATAATACATTTCTAACTAATTAGGTGAAAATGTGTTCACTGTTTCTTTTTGCCTGTCCAGGCATAGTAAAGGCATGACAAGATTAGCATTACAACACGAAGTACCAGCAATAGACGATCCGGAAACGGATTTTATCCCTCGCCGAGCGCGTGAATCAGACACCGAAGAGGTAGTGTGGCGACGTACATACGCCGGTAGCGGCGCATTAATCTTCCGTCAGCAATTCGGTGGCATCGGCATCAGCCGAACAATGCTTGGTTTAATCGACGACCCGCACGAAAAAGGCAAAGCAGCCGAAATATTGGCTGCAGCGCACATATCAACCGTTCGACACATCTTTCAGCACGATCCTGAACATCGCTATAAACTTCGTCACAACCTACGGCTACCCGTCGTCGCAACCGAAGACGGTTGGCGTGAAACTCCGCAGGGATTCCAAGTTCGACTGGGCCAAAGTTTCGACAATTCTGCCGAACAAACATCACATATGATTGCACTTGCCAAGGAGCGTAAACGGTCAAAGAAAGTTTCAATGGATACCGCACGAGCAATCGGAAATACTGGCACGATGCTTGCGAATTTCCCACTATATCGTTTATCTGAACAAAGTTCAGCCAAAGACATTCAATTAATGGTACGTGAGTCAGCTAAAGCTGCTGATGAAAAGGCACTAAAACTCACTAAAAAGTTCGGTACCAAACCAACGCTGGCCATGTTAGTCGATGACACGTCAGTACTTGCGACCGAACTGCGGACCTCACCAATGGACGCTATTGCAGAGGCATACGAAGAAGCGTACGCCCTCTACGATGCATCAGAAACAAGGTAGAACGTCTTTTCGACAAACGGTCCGATCTCGCCTTGGTACAGCTGATGGAGTGTTTGCATATTCGGTAGCACTCCTTCAGCCGTAAAATCAGGATTAGTTTCCCAGAAATATTCAGCGAGGTTATTGTTCTGGATCAGTTCACCGACAGCATCATCACATTTAAGGAGGGTAAAGTGAGTAAAGCTTTCAAGTTCATCGTTTTCAAATACTCGAAAGTAACCTTCACCTACGACAGAAAAGTCCCCGGTCAGGCCCGTTTTCTCATAACATTCTTCTTTCGCCCGTGTAACCGAGTCTTTCGAAGCGATCGGCGTGGTATGCATAAAGCCGCTCAGGCCGCGAAGCGGGTGAGTATGACGACGGTAGAGTAGCCACGCACCGTCCGACGAACGACGCACAGCCATAATAAGGATTGAATAGGCACGATCGATCGACATATGATGATCACGAAAAGCACCGACACCAACACGCCTTCCTTCTGGACTAAGGCGATATAGCCCTTCAGCCGACTTCTCGACGTATCCAGCAACAATGAGTTTTTTCAAATGATAATTAAATAACTTATTTTCAATACCTTCAGGTTTTAGGTCACTAAATCGGTCGCCTTCGGTGAAAGCAAGTTGGTAAACAATGTCACGTTGTATATAGTGATCGAGCATATTTCTATTGTACACCAGAGGTCACATGCTTGCATATTTGACGTAAATTTAGCATAATATACGCCATGGACGGCCCTGAACACAGTCAAAAATTCTTATCAGCACTCGATCGCGTGAAGGCCGAGACTCGCCATGGCAAAGAAGCCTGGTATATTAGCAAGCTCAAAAATGATATAAAGGGAACTGAGGACTCGGATCGTATTAACATCGTTTCCTCACAGATGGCCTATTTCGTGAGTCCTGGCGACATTAATCCCACCAACTCGTTCAAAGCTTTCAATATAGGGCTACTGCTGGGGTTTGACCTGTTTACTCGCAACATCAGCGAAGTACGCAAAAAACTACTCCTCGAACGAATGCAGGATATGGAAACAATATTTAAAACTGCTGTGGAACATCGTGAAGAACCTCGGGCCCAGGAAAGTGCTCACGACCTTATCCTATCTGGAGCATCAAGCTTTGAATCATTCCCATCACTTCGAAAAGTAACCGAAACTATGGGTAATGCGTTTTTCGCAGAAAATCGACTAGATACTTTAACTGAAGATGAGAAAATAGGCTTATTTGGCTCAATCGAGAATATTAATCTGGCCATTGGTTTAGTTCACCATGCGCTCGAGCATACAATCGAAAGTCCTCTTGATGTCGCTACCCCGGCAGATGACGACTTTCAGGAACTTTACACATTAGAGGAAGAGCGAAGTTATGCCATGGGTCAATTTACTGATTCAGAATTTTATCGGGATTCGATCAGGAATAACTCTCCTGCATTATTGGAGTATGCCGCCCAAGAGTTAAACGAAAACCCTACGATCAAAGAAGCCTTTTGGGAGAACTGGCCGATCGAGATACAACCATCGTCTATTGTTTTGATAAAAAATCTCAAGACTGCCACATCGCTGTATCACCGTGTGCCAAGTGGATGGCGGATGAACGGTAGTTACGGAGGCTTTACCGTGGGAACAATCCCATCAGAAGAAGACTTTCGATTAATAGGAAATGCCGGTTCCGATGAAGCATTTCGAACCATAAACACGGATGGGCTATATATGCGCCTCGATAATCCTACCTATGTGTCCTACACAGGGGCTGACTTGGACCTCAATAATGACCATATGTCAGTGTGGGTACCAATGAACTATAGTGGCCAACGCATGGTAACCCGTCGTACAATCTAAATCCTATACTTTTTGCTAACGTCAAATTTTGCTATAATTGCATAAACCATAAGCAATAAGGAGCGCTTGTGAAAAAGATCTTAATTGGCGGGCTTGTACTCTTGACGCTCACAGCGACGAGTATTTTGCCTTTGTCTTCTGTCTATGCGCAGACGGCTGTCGGTGAGTCTGCTCGCTGTAAGCTTGCCCCAACACGCCTTGATCTTCGTATTACTGCTGTCGAGAAAGTAAAAACAACACAATCTACTGTATACGCAGAAACAAAGTCCAAAGTAGACACGTTCGTAACCTCGGCTACTGATGCCGGCTATGATGTCACGGCACTGACCGCTGCACGTGACAGTGTCAAATCAAAGATAGATACCTATATTGAAAAGGCAACTGCCTACAGCGCTGCCTTGACGACCGCAAAAGGCCTCACCTGTGGCGAAAGTGACGGTGCCTTTACGACCGCACTTACGAGTGCCCGCACTGCGCTCCTTGCAACTCGCACAGCCGCATTAGATGTTCGGACGACATTCAAGCAACAAGTCGTCCCGGCACTCAATGACTATGCTGCATGGCTAAAACTCCAAAAAGCCAACACGACAGAAGGAACCAACTAATGAATCCGTCGAATAACGATTCAGGTTCATCACCATCAATACCGTCCGCAAGTGATGAAGCGGCTCTGCAGGCTATCGAGGCACTAGAAGTAGAATCAAACGACATTACCGACCTTGAATCACCTGCGACCCCTAAGGAACCAGCACCTGTTATCAACGAACCTCTTGTTTCTGCTAATCCCGTTAGTCCTGCACCGATTCCAATAACAACACCTTTAACGCCACCAACCACCCAACCTGTTGCCACGTCTAATCCTAGTGCGCCCACTGAAGAACCATCGACCCCACAATCACCAGCAGCAATTGCGCTCTCGAAAAGCCTTCGTGACGATTCAGTGCCTTACAGCAGTATGACCTTTCAGCCATTTGCCGATCAGAATTCATCTTCGAAAAAACCTATGGTCATAATCATTGTGATCCTCGTTCTAATCGGACTCGGTATTGGTGGCTACTTTGGATGGCAGTACCTGCAAAACTCAAACAAGCCTGCTGCAGTGACGCCTGCTAGTACCCAAACGACCGAGACTAACCAGACTCCTGTCGTTACAACCGATACAGACGAATCAGTTACAACTGCAGTCAGCGATATGACAAAGGCACTCGACACAATCGACGACAGCGAATATAACGACACAACACTGAACGATAGCAGCCTGTTACAGTAGTTAACGGTGGTAACTCCTATTGTCATCGTTTATTTGTTATACTGTGATATATGAAACCGCTGACGCCCACCACGCCACACGCTATTATCATGGTCGGTATACCCGGATCAGGTAAAACTACCTTTGCCGAGCGTTTTGCTCACACATTCCAGGCACCAATTATCAACCTACGCGCTATTGCTCGTATGACTGACGTGGCTGATGACGCCGCACAAACGTTATCACTCCATCTACTTGATGAACTTATGAAAACAAGTCGAAGCCTGATCTATGAAGGGGCCACCCACAGTAAAGTAAATCGCCAAATGCTAGCTAAAAAAGTAAGTCAGGCCGGATACCAACCGCTGTTTGTTTGGGTACAAACTGAATCAATCGAATCAAAGCGCCGAGCAACAAAACGTCAAAAAGATGATTCACAACTGTCGAACGACGAGTTCGATGCAGCTATCAAACGCTTCACCCCTCCATCGATCAACGAAAAAGCTATCGTCATTAGCGGCAAGCATACCTATGCCAGCCAACTCAAAATTGTATTAAAACACATCGCCAGCCATCAGCGGCCAAACTTAGCAATTGATCAACCAGCTCCGCGGGTTCGATCACGTAATATCATCTTGAGGTAATGTCATTATGCCGATCATTCATGACGAAGAGTTTGGCAAAATTACGATTCGAAGAAGTGCCCGCGCCAGCCAAGTGCGCCTCCGCGTGGCACCTGACGGAACCCTGCGTGCATCCTTACCACTCTATGCACCGACATTCCTCGTAAAGCGTCTGATAAAAAGTTCACGAGATGAATTACGACAGCTTTTATCTCAATCTCAACCCGAAACAACCTATCAGCAAGGCATGCGTGTCGGAAAAAGCCACAGTATCATGGTCGAGCCAACCAATGGTGTATTAAATGTCAGCCGAAAAGGGCAGTTAATCATTGTTAGGCTACCACGCTCACAAACAATGTCTGAACCTATCGTGGCGCGGGCAGTCCGCGACGTCATCATTAGCGCCCTTCGCATCGAAGCAAAAAGTTATTTGCCAAAACGTCTGGCATATTTAGCAAACAAATACGGCTTTCGATATCAAAAAGTTCGTTTTTCACACGCCAGCGGACGATGGGGAAGTTGTAGCACCCAGGGCACTATTAGCTTGAATATTGCGCTGATGAAACTTCCGTTTGAACTGATCGATTATGTTCTGATTCACGAGTTAGCACACACACGACACATGAATCACAGCCAAGAATTTTGGAATGAAGTTGCCATGGGTGACTCGGAGTATAAGATACACCGACGTGCACTAAAGGTGGAAGCGCCTACAATTTAAACAGATGTACAAAACAAAGTCGCCTACTGTATAATCAGGACAAATATGTTCGAGGGTGGTATCAGCTTTAGTCAAGGGTCAGATCGTGCCGTACGCTGGATCGCGCTACTTGGTACTCCTGTCTTCGCTGGCTACAACCTCCTTGTCCTCTTTGGATTCGCTCATAGTTCGAACTATGCGGGTGATACAGTTTGTCTATTAATTTCAGGATTATGGGTAGCACTCGGAGCGTATCATTTCGTTGCGCCTATCCGTTCACGCTTTGATATGCTGTGGCGGCTGGTACTGTATCAGGCCCTCGCACTAGCAACGATCCTTTTCATCACTGGTTTTCTCGAGCCGTTTGCTTCGTCGATTGCGCTTTTATTCCTGGCTTCAAACATTTATTTTGGTCGTAAAGCTTTGGCTGTCAGTATGGGCTCGGTACTGGTTGCAGCGATTGTTGACGCTATTATTCGTTATCCCGTTGACCCTATGATCATCGGTAATAACCTCATGGGTGCAGGCGCAATCCTGATCCTCGGCGCATCAATGGTAGGTATTATTATCGCCCAAGAGACCCGCCGACAAACTCTTGTTCAGAGCCAGGCCCAAGAACGCTTACAATATGACCGAATCTTGACGATTATTAACAATCTGACCGATGCTACCCTTAGTATTGATGACAAAGGCAAGGTGTCGATGTACAACGCCGCCTGTCTTGACCTGCTTGACACAAACAAAAGCCTCAAAGGCCAAGATATCAGCGAATTATTCAACCTCAAAGATGCCGATAACGCACCGCTAAAGATGTTTGATGTACTGACTGGCGCAATCAAGGCGACAAGACGTGATGACATTATTCACACCTACTCAGACGGTGAATCAATTCGGCTCGAAATTACGTACGCACCAATCCGTAGCACGTATAGTCGTCACAAAAAGGCACAGTTGCAAGGCGGTTATGTCTTGATCGTCCGTGATGTCACCAAACAAAAGAGCCTCGAAGAAGAGCGTGATGAATTTATTAGTGTCGTCAGTCACGAACTACGAACCCCTATTACCATCGTCGAGGGAACACTATCAAACGTTCAGGTGTTAATGGAACGCCCGGAAGAGCCTGACCGAAAGACGTTATCCGAAGTAGTAAAAACTGCCCATGATCAGGTATTATACCTCGCGAAAATGGTGAATGACCTTAGTACGCTATCGCGAGCCGAACGTGGTGTCGCCGATGCGGCCGAGGCAATTAACGTCGAAGAGATGGTACAGCGTCTGCACAACGCCTACCAAAAGGATGCTAACGCCAGAAAACTCCACCTTAATCTCGATATGGGCAGTAAGCTTGGCTATATCCATGTGAGTCGTCTATACGTCGAGGAGCTTCTTCAGAACTTCATCACAAATGCTATTAAATACACAAAGGAGGGAAGTATTACTATTATCGTCAAACGAACAAAAAATAGCATTAAGTTTGCTGTCAAAGATACCGGTATCGGCATTAGTCGAAGTGATCAAGCCAAGATTTTCCAGAAGTTTTATCGAAGCGAAGATTATCGCATCCGCGAGACCAGTGGAACAGGCTTGGGACTGTACGTTTCAGCTAAACTCTCACACAAGATTGGTACAAAGATTAGCCTGACGAGTCGCCTGAATCACGGATCAACGTTTAGCTTTGAACTTCCTGTCAGCGACGACAAGAAATAACTACCCTTTTGGCACTTTGATGACGCGACCTTTCCAGGTAACCGCTTTCTGGGTGTATTTATGCGCACTAAGCAATAGCAGAACTGCTTCTTGAAGCACAATGAGCGGCCATAGGATCGCCGCCAGCCACCAACCCTTCCTCCATACCTGTTTTAGGTAAACAGCGTACAACAAGGCAAATAACAGCCAATACGCAATTGCGATTAACTGATGAATACCCCAACCTAGGATGAACCCAGATAACGCTATAAATAGCGGTGTTGAAACAAGCAGTAAGTCTAGGAACGCAATCAGTGTATTCGCAACCCGAGCACCAAGTAGCGGGAAGAGAAGGCGCACACTGGTTTCAATCTGTGAGTACCACCTCTTTTCATACCCAATACCCAATTCCTTGCTACTCATAATAAAGCGGTAGCGTCCTTCAGCCATCAAGACAGCCGACAATTCAGACTCTGGCTGGATGGCCAATTTAAATGGAACAAGGCCCTGCCATCTGTCGACTAATGTTTTGCGGTGAATGAGCCAGGCATTACTCGCCGTTGCCGGCGAATTCTTGCGATGAAACATTAATTCCCAAAAATAACGGAGCGTCGAGAACATCACACTTGCTCGCCACCCATCATTACGTCGAGGCAGCACCGAGACCATCACAGCCTTTTCCTGGAGCGTATACCTTACTAGTTTATCAATCGAGTCGGGTTCTAGTCGTGTATCAACATCCATAAATAGGACGTAGGTCCCACTGGCTTCTTGTAATAGCTCATTCAACGCATGATTTTTCCCTAACCAACCACTAGGGAGCGGCGCACCCTCGACAAATCGCACGCCCTCACTGGCAAACGCTTTAATAATAACGGGAGTATCGTCAACCGATAGGTCATCCAGGACGATAATTTCTAGTTTTTCGTAATCACTGGCGATGACCCGTTCTAGGCAATCATGAAGCGCGTGGTCCTCGTTTCGGGCTGGAATACATACCGTCACTGTTGGTAATTGTGCGCTCGTAGTATCGGGTGATAACGATTTTAGGTGGAAGTGTTTCAAAGCGAACCATAGTCGCCAGTAACCAGTACCCAATACCAATGCGAGTACCCCGTACAGTATATAGAGTATCGTCTCTACCATTAGCCTTATGATATCACCTTGACGATAGGGGTGCTAGTAGGGTACACTGTACTTGACAGTCTGCAGCAGCAGACTATTTTATTTGTAACAGTAAAAGAGGAGAGGTTACGTGGCAGAGACTAAAGTCACTCGCATTAGCGCTAAAGACAGCTCGACGAAAACAGTAAAGGTTTCGGGCAAGAAAAGCGCAGCACCAAAGAAACGCTCACCCGTGCGCGATCGTTCAGATATGCACCCAATCCTTCGAGGTCTGATCTCGATTGGCGGCTATTTTAAGGGCGCCTGGATCGAGCTACGCCAGGTACGCTGGCCAAGCCGTAGCGCAACCTGGAGCCTCACACTTGCTGTTATTCTCTTCAGTGCATTCTTCGCTGTTATCATCCTGCTGCTCGACCTGCTGTTTAAATATTTGTTTGAATTAATCTTAAGTTAAGGACTCTACGCACATGTCATCAAAAAACCGTTATGATTCATCCCGCCAATGGTACGCCATTCATACCTACAGTGGCTACGAAGAAAAAGTAGGCGAAAGTATCCGCCAACGTATCAACGCTGTTGATATGGCCGACAAAATTTTCGACGTCATGGTACCAAAGGAAAAACAAATTGAAATCAAGAACGGCAAACGAAAAGTAGTCGAAAAGAAAATTTTCCAAGGCTACGTATTGGTTGAAATGAAGCTGACTGATGAGACATGGTACATCGTCCGTAACACTCCTGGTGTCACCGGCTTTGTTGGTACCAGTACTCAACCAACCCCTGTATCTGACGATGAAATCCGCAAGATCAAAAAGCGTATGGGTGTCGAAGATCCAAAACACTTCATCGACTTCTCTGAAGGCGAAGTGGTCAGTATTACTGACGGTCCATTTAAAGGCTTTGACGGCGCTATCTCTGAAATTGACAACCAAAAAGGTAAAGTCAAAGTCATGGTCAGTATGTTTGGCCGTGATACATCAGTCGAACTCGACGCACTACAAGTCAAAAAGGTTTAGTGTATGACCACCGAGCGCCCCTCGTCAGATGAACAAAACTATGAGGTGAATCGGCATATGCATTTCAGCGAGGCGGAGTTTCGTGATCATTTCATGGAATTACTCCTAAATCGTGAACAGAACCTACAAGAAATCGCAAAAATGCTGATTACTGCTCGCTATCGTCTACTCGAATGCCGACAGGGAACAGCACTCCACCGATCACGAAGTAATACGCTCCGTTATGTGTACGTAGCATACAAAGGTGACGCAGATATCGATAAAGAACGTTTAGATGAACTGGCTGCAATCGAAGATATGGATCCACTACATGCGCCCGATCCAATCGACGAAGCCTTCACTGATATAGTCCTTCACTTTCATACAACCGAACAACAGTAGCCAAAGTGCTTGTAATCTGCTATAATCTAACAGTTACGCACTAAATATGCTTCATAAATTACTTATGAAATTGCTTCACAATTATATTTAGTACAAGGAAAAATTATGGCAAAGAAAATTATTGGAAATCTGAAACTTCGTATTCCTGCTGGTCGTGCGACCGCTGGCCCTCCGGTTGGTTCAACCCTCGGTCAATGGGGACTAAACATGATGGATTTCATCAACCCCTTCAACGACGCTACCAAAGACATGATGGGTAAAGATGTGATCGTTCACATTCAAGTGTTCGAAGACCGCAGCTTTACCTGGAACTCACTCGGTCAACCTGTTGATGACATGATTCGTGAAAAGATTGGTATCAAAAAGGGAAGTGCGAAATCTCACAGCGAAAAAGTTGGTAAGATTACTCGTGCTCAACTGGAAGAAATCGCTGAAATCAAAAAAGATCAGCTCAACGCGATCGACGTTGATGGACGTGTCAAAGTTATCGCTGGCACCGCCCGTTCTATGGGCGTCGAAATCGTCGACTAATCAGACTTTAGGTCTAAAATAACCGCTTATTACAAGGCGGTTATTTTTTTCGTTGCTTTTAGCTGTAAAAAAGCTTATGTTATAGAGAGTAATCGGAGAGAAAAGGTGATTGAAGAAGACGAAAAAGATGCGCCGGCTGTCAATGATGAGCACAGCCAGCCAGAACCGATTGTAGAGCCGACCCCACAGGCACCAAAGAAAAAACACACCAAACTAATTATTATTATTGTCGCTGGAGTACTGTTACTCGCAGGCCTAGGAGCATTAGCGTGGTGGTGGTTTATGGTGCGAACGACGACACCTGATACCTCAACCGCAAATACTGGTGATAGTAGCGTCGTGAGTGAAGCTGACGCGCTGTCTCGTTTCACCAACCCAACGACAGGTGAGGAATGGTATGACGAACCTATCTCTATTTCAAAGCAAGGTTACTTTAATTCCGAATATAACGATGAGTCTAACTATTACGAAGTAGGTACGCGTGGTGAGAACAAAATTATCATGACAGAGACCTACGGTATTGGCTCGTACTATGAGTTGTTCGAGATAGCGCCCGATGACACTATCACTGCTGTTGTCTTCCCAAATGCCAATACCGACCAAACGAGTAAGCAGAATGCTATCTATGATGGTAGCTTCGCTGATAGTATCGTTGTCGACACGACGCTTCACTATGATTCATTAAGCGTTCCGAATTCGCTAGAAGTAAATAATAGTGAAACTGTTACTATGCCCGAATATGGCACAATCGGTGGCTTGATAAATCCTGCAACCGATGGTGAGTCTAGTTCAGTGCGAAGTGTCGTAAAAGTATACGGAGCTTCAAGCCTTATTAAGATGGAAAATAAAAACGTTGATAGCGGGCTGACCACGTTCTATTATGCTGTCGACCTTCCTCTTGGTACTCGTATCACGCTCACGTATGTACCTCTTGCTGAAAAAGTAGACGACTACAGCTGGAAAGACGGCACAACTCGAACCGGTACGATCAATAGTATCGTTCGTGGCTGTGGCGCAACCGGACTATCAATCAGCCGTGCCGATAACGTAACCGATAGTGACTTTGTCGCAGTCGCAACCTCTCTTGAAAATCAAACCATTTACGGTCTGAAGTCAGTTGATGCACCATTAGTAAAACTGGCCTATGATGACTATGCACAGGCAAAAGACTACGTAAATAGTGACAATTACCCGAACAATGATGAGATCGTTTTGACCCAGCAAGAGTTCTTCGACGACCATGCAGTACTGGCCTTTAAAAATGCTGCTAGCGAATGGCTCATTTATACCCAAGACAACTACGCACTTGTTGGTGGCTGTGGTAAGCCTGTCGTCTACCTGTATCCAACAACCACACAAACCGTTAATGTTCGTGTGGGTGCCGATGTAACGGTCTCTGAACCGTACTACAACCCAGCAACCGGCTGGAAGAACGTGACCGCTCAACCAAACGGTAACCTTACCTACAATAGTATCTCGTATGACTCATTGTTCTGGGAAGGGACTGGACATGGCACCTACCCAGGTATCTCTAGCGGAACTGTCGTGCCACGGGCACAAGCCGCAACAACGATCCGTACTCAACTGTCCGCACAGGGATTGAATACTAAAGAGTCGAACGACTTCATGGCATTCTGGGAATCACGTATTCCAAACAAACCATACGTGCAATTGGCGTGGTTCAGTACAGCTGACTTGAACGAGTTAGCACCACTAACTATCGTTCCTAAACCACAGACGACCATCCGTGTCTTCCTCGACATGCGTGGTCTAGATGAATTGAAAACACTTCCCGCACCACGCTTTAACGCACCGGCCCGAAACGGCTTCACCGTTGTTGAATGGGGAGGACTGTTAAGCGGAAAGCTGTAAGGCTTCACTCATAAAAGAAAACCGCACGATCTACGTGCGGTTTTTTAATGCAAAGGCAGCCCGAACCACTTTATCTGGATCAATATGAATCACCACTTCAGGACTTTTATCGTCTAACTCCGGATGTGATGTAGCTTTCCAACGTCTGACGGCTTGTTCATCACCCAATGCTTCAAGAAGGATCGTATCGAGGTTCATTCTCGATTCATCGATATCAGTGCCTAGTGAAAGGTATGTTGGAATAGGTCGTTCGGTATTCATATATATATATAATGATATGATAATTTTATGAATAAACCAAAAGCACTATCGATCGTTGGATTCTGTTCCTCATTTATCATTGCACCTTTAGGGTTAGCTCTGTCGATCGTCGCTTACTTTGCACACAGAAAAGCAAAAACTGGCAAAGAAGGGCTAGCCGTCGCCGGTATTGTCATAGGTGGTGTGTTCACTCCGTTCTTTTTCATGGTCTTGCTGATAGCCCTAAGCGTTATTGGTGCAGGGAGCCGACGGAGTGACATACGGCGCTCGAACATTTAACGGTGAATACTCATCAGATCTGCCACTACAATATAATAACGCTCGCTTTTCAATCATTGTATATGAATCTGGAATAACAGTCATCGATTGTGATGGATCGTATGACAAGTTACTCACGCCGATTGATAGTGGCCTTAATCTCGTTGAAGTAAATGTCTATTAATAGTGACTAGTCATTGTCTTCAGAACAAAAAAGTGCTATAATACACCTATAACTAATCAATGTTGGGAGACCTACTCGCTAGGTCGCTTGTACCACAGAAAGGGTTAACACCTATGGCAAAGAAAGCCGACCTGTTAGCACAGGCTAAAGAACTTGGCCTCGAGCTAAGCGACAAACAAACTATCGCGCAAATTGAAGAGGCGATTGCTGGTGCATCAACACCTGCTGAAGCTCCTGCGGTTGAGGTTCCTACCGAAGCCGTCACAGAAGAGTCTACCGAAGACGTCGTCCTCGCTAAAAGTGGTAAACGAAGTGCCAAAGCAGTTGCTGAAGCCGAAGCGAAAGCAGAAAAGGAAGCTCGTAAAGAGTCTGGCGACACCACACCTGTCGACGAAGACGGTGCAGCAATTGTTAAAAAAGGTCCACGACCTGTTACTCGTCCTGTCATCGAACGACGTGGCAAAAACTACCAAGAAGTTGCTACATTAGTTGATGCTAACAAGCTCTACACACTGGCTGATGCGATTGAACTGGCAACCAAAACTAACCCAAGCAAGTTTGACGCCAGCGTTGAAATCCACGTTCGTTTGAACGTTGACCCACGTCAGGCTGACCAAAACATCCGTGCGACCGTTTCATTGCCAAACGGAACGGGTAAAAAGATAGCTGTTGCTGTCTTTGCCCCAGAAGCTGACCACAAAGCAGCCAGCACCGCTGGTGCTGACATTGTTGGTGACGAAGAATTTCTCGCACAGCTCGACAAAGAAGTCCTGAACTTCGACGTTTTGATCGCGACGCCACAGTACATGCCACGCCTTGGCAAATACGCCCGTCTGCTTGGCCCACGTGGACTGATGCCTAACCCTAAGAGTGGTTCGGTTGCAACTGACGTTGCCAAAGCAGTTACCGAAGCAAAGGCTGGTAAGGTTGAATATCGTGTTGACAAGCAAGCTATCGTACACCTTAGTGTCGGTAAAGTAAGCTTTGGCGCAGCTAAACTAACCGAGAACGCAAAAAGCTTCTTTGACAGCCTGAGCGCTCAAAAGCCAACCAGCATCAAAGGTGGCTATGTTAAATCTATCAACCTCAGTACCTCAATGGGTCCTGGCATCAAGGTCGAGAACTTCGTTAACTAATCACTGTTAACAATCAAAAAAGCCTCTGCAATGGAGGTTTTTTTATTACGATACTTTTCTGAAATCACGCTTGAATAGATGAGCGGTTCCTTCGATGGCTCGTCTGGCAATCTCCATTATCTCGTTCCAACGACCATATACGATCAGTCGTTCAGTGTCCGTCATTTCTTCATTAAGGACTGGTTCACGGAAGTATCTGGCTGAAACAATCGGACTGGCAAC
>JBAQNZ010000035.1:0-1821 GCA_049304275.1 Candidatus Microsaccharimonas sp.
CCTCTTCGGGGTGATTCATGGTTGAAGAGAATTCCGTTACAGGCAAATAAGCCATAACTTTCGCGGTAGTTCTTTGTGATCCAATATCCATAGAGTTTGGCGACACCGTATGGTGATCGAGGGTAAAAAGGAGTCTCTTCGGTTTGTGGAACGTGTTGAACGAGTCCATACATCTCTGAAGAGGATGCTTGATAAAATCGAGTATTTACACCGGACTCCCTGATAGCATCGAGAATACGTAATGTTCCTAAGGCGACGACATCGCCAGTATATTCTGGTAGATCAAAACTTACCCTTACGTGACTTTGGGCTGCAAGGTTGTAGATCTCATTAGGTTTTATAGACTCTATTAAACGAGATAAATTACTACTGTCGGCGACATCACCAAAATGAAGTATTAGTTTTTTCTTGTCTGTATGAGGATCTTGAAAAATGTGGTCAATACGACTCGTGTTAAAACTTGATGACCTGCGAACGATGCCATGTACTTCGTACCCTTTTTCAAGCAAAAACTCTGCTAGATAAGAACCGTCTTGTCCTGTAATGCCTGTAATAAGCGCGACTTTAGTCATATAAAAAAGTTTCCCTCTCTGTGATACTCTCTCTATTCTAGAATAGAACACGGATAATTAACAGAGGGGAACTACTTTTTATTTGCAAGTGCAGTGATGCGCTTTGCTGCAAATGAAGAGGCGATACGGATAGGTCGTTCCCATATAAACGAAAGCGCTCGAGGGATTGATGAGAGGTGATTTCGCTTCACACGCTCAGACTCGTCACTTGATGCTTTCCTGTTGGAAACTGTTGCTGAGTTTTGGTGCCACCTAAACGAAGATACGACCATGCCGACATTTACGAGCTTTCCAATTTTCTGTAGTCGTAGGAAGACATCGAGATCCATTGCGTATTTCAGCGACGGGTCGAATCCGCCGATGGCTACGAGCGCTGACGTTCGAAAGAGTGCACCCGGAAGAGGGACGAAATCAGGTCCCCACTTCATTATCCATGGCGCTAAACGACCAGCACGACTCGTAATAATGTACTCACCATCGCTATTAATATATTCGCAATAGCCGAAAGCCGCGACGGCTGAATGATTTTTGTCGAGAGCTGAACTCGTTGCACTAAGTGAATTGTCAGCCAGAAGGTCATCATCGCCTATCAAGCTGATATATTCATGCCAAGGTTTAGCGGCTGCGATCCCAACATTTACAGCGGCGGAAATTCCGCCAGGATCTTTTAGTCTAACTGCTCCAAACTCTTTGGCTAGTTTCCGTGTTGATTCGTTGTCTAAAGGACATACAAATACAAGATCAAGATCAATCTTCTGACGCTGAATAGATGCAAGTGTTTGGCGAAGCAAGGCTTCTCTTTCGCCAAGAGTGGCGATAATCACGAGAATCCTTGCTTTTGATTTAGGTATTTTAAGTGAGGGAGACCTTGTCATATATAGGTAATCATAATAGCAAATAGATGGTATTACTGCTATCATTTTAAGATATGACAATAAAAAATTCGGAGTTAAATTGCGAGGATTCAACTGTTGGAGAGTATATCCAATCTACGTATGAAGCTCACGGCAAGTTCATTGATGACGATGAATATTCAACAATGCTTGACTCGGTTGTCCTGACTTGTGTTGATGTATTGATATGTGTTGACGACAAAATAGTCCTTGTAGATAGACTGCACGAACCCCAACCCGGTTTATGGTTGTTGGGTGGACGAATGCAAGCTGGCGAGCAACTTTACGAAACTGCGGTGCGCCACATGAAACAGGAGGTAGGGCTTGTCGTTGCCCTTGATAGATTTGAATATCTC
>JBAQNZ010000036.1:0-1560 GCA_049304275.1 Candidatus Microsaccharimonas sp.
GCGGAGGGTGCCCTCGATGCTGCAAACATGCTGAAACCAGCCCTCGCACGTGGCGAGATCCGTTTGATTGGGGCTACAACACTTGATGAGTATCGAAAGCATATTGAGAAAGATACCGCACTGGAACGGCGACTACAAACGATTATCGTTCCAGAACCAAGTCTAAAGGATGCCACAGCGATTCTTAAAGGCTTGAAATCGTATTACGAGAAACACCACGGGGTTACTATCGAAGACGAAACGATTGAAGATGCGGTGTACATGGCAGATCGCTATATTAGTGAGCGTTTTATGCCTGACAAGGCTATCGATGTTATCGACGAGGCGGCAGCACGTGTCCGAGTTAAATCTGGCCGCAAGCCAAGTAAACTTCGTGATTACATGAAACAACTCCGAAATCTGAACGAAAAGATGGAAGAAGCGGTTACGGCCGAAGATTACGAACGGGCGGCGCTGTATAAGACTCGTATTAGCCAACTGAATGTGAAGCTTGATGAAACTCGTGAAGAGTATGAAAAGAAAACACCTATCACATTGAACGATGATGATATTGCCCACGCTATCTCACTAATGACAGGCATTCCGGTTAGCCGTGTTCAAAAGTCAGAAGCAAAGATGCTTCGTAACCTTGAATCTCATCTCGAGAAATACGTCATTGGCCAACGTGAAGCGGTCGAGAAAGTATCTAGGGCAATTCGCCGCAGTCGTAGCGGTGTTGCGAGTAATAAGCGACCGATTGGCTCATTTGTCTTTATGGGCCCAACTGGTGTTGGTAAAACCGAACTAGCGAAAGTTCTGGCGCGTGAAGTGTTCGGCAGTGAAGATGCACTGATCAAAATCGATATGAGTGAATTTAGTGAACGACATAATACCAGTCGCTTGCTAGGTGCGCCCGCTGGCTATGTTGGCTACGAAGATGGCGGTCAATTGACCGATAAAATCCGTCGTCAACCGTATAGTGTCGTACTGTTCGATGAGATCGAAAAAGCAAACTCAGAAGTATTTCACTTACTGCTTCAGATCCTTGAAGACGGTTCCCTTACTGATGCGAAAGGTCACAAAGTAGATTTTTCAAATACCATCGTTATTTTAACCAGTAATCTAGGTGCCGAGCGTATGATGAAAGAATCAAGTCTTGGTTTTCATGCGGTGACTCGTGGTGATGACAAGAAGCTTGATCAGGTCCACGATGAAAATGCCGAAGCAGCACAAGAAGCACTTGGTCGGATAATGCGTCCTGAATTAATCAATCGCTTTGATTCGATCATTACATTTCGCGCGCTCACTCGTCGCGAGGTTGGCAAAATATTCGATAAGTTACTCGCCGAACTTCAAGGACGATTGGTACGAAAGGGCATTCATTTGGTGATTGCTCCGTCAGCAAAGAAACTGATCATTTCCGAAGGACACGATGAAAAGTTTGGTGCCCGTCCGCTACGTCGAGCAATGCAGGACATGTTAGAGCATCAAGTGGCAGATGGTATACTATCAGGAGAATACGAAAAGGGAACGGTGCTAAAAATCAGCGCCGTAAAGGGTAAAATAGTTGTCAATGTCGGA
>JBAQNZ010000037.1:0-6447 GCA_049304275.1 Candidatus Microsaccharimonas sp.
TTCTGCGAACGAAGGGGTTCTTTGGCGCGGAAGATTCCCTTAACCTCTGGTTAACACGGTGACTGCCACACCACGCATGAACTATATCTTTTGGACATAAGTAACCACGGCTACACTACTTCTTAGGATCTATTGTGATGAAAGAATGAATAATAGTCAAGAGGTTTTTAAAGATTATATGCGTTTACGAACATATAATTGCTGCAAGATGCCAGGAGCCTTGAGTCTTTCCCCAAAACGGCCGGTCGCAACGAAGCCTAAATACTGCAAGGCGCGTTCGGCTGGGTCATTATCAGGAAGCGAGGTGCGGATCTCACGGTTTTCGGAACGATTAATTACTTCAACACCAGTTAACATAGCTACGTCAAGCTGGTCTGTAGCAGAAAGCTCACGATCGAGTACCAGAGTATGAAGCCCGACTGGACGAGTTGGCAAACGACCAATTCGGGCCAGTTGCAATCCTTGTAAGCCTACCCTACCGAGTGGCGTCGAAAAGGGATATTGATCACCTCTTAGCCATTCCGAAACCATCGCCATACTGACGATATTGCCAGTTGTTGTGTCAACTGCGCCAAAACGATCGCCATGACCGCTTTGATACCGTTCTAATTGATCAGCTTCTAATTGTATTCGGCGACTGGTGTCAAGTTCATACACAGCTTGTTCATGGTCACCTTGCGCTTCATACGTCGCAGCAAGATCTTTTTGCACCAAATCTACAGTGCCAGATACTTCATCAGGGGTGCCTTCAAATGGGCGAACTATCATATTCATGCCACTATTCTACGCTTTGTCAATAACTTCGTCAACTAGTCCGTACTCTTTGGCTTCTTTTGCGCTCATCCAGAAATCACGGTCGGCATCTTTTTCGATTTTTGAAAGTTTCTGGCCGGTATTTTTGGCAAGAATTTCATTCAAGCGCTGTTTGAGGAAAATACCTTCTTTTAAGGTGATCTCTTGATCAGTGATCTTACCCTGAGTACCACTGGATGGCTGATGAATCATAATACGGCTATTTGGCAATGCGTAGCGCTTGCCTTTGGTACCACTTGAAAGAAGGAACGCTCCCATACTTGCCTGCAGTCCGATGCCAATTGTCTGTACGTCAGGTTTAATAAACTGGATCGTGTCGTAAATCGCCAAGCCATCATAGACGCTACCGCCCGGGCTATTGATATAGAGTTTAATATCCTTTTTAGGATCTTCGTAGGCAAGAAACAGTAATTGAGCAACGATAATACTAGCTGTGTGTTCGTTAACGTCCTCGTTCAAAAAAATGATGCGTTCTTTTAATAGACGCGAGTAGATATCAAACGCCCGCTCACCGTCATAAGATTTTTCAATCACTGTAGGCACTAAGTAATTCGATGGTTTGTTCATACTATTCATTGTAAATAAAATTAGCACTCGGGTCAAGTGAGTGCTAAGTGGAACATTCAGGGTATTGCATGGGCCCCCGTAACGTGGGGGCCCAGGACGGTTCATCGTGAGCCGGATGAACATACGGGTGTGGCACAATAGGTGCCACCTTCCTGGGAGACGCTAGACCGCGTGCAGCTTGGATGTGAGGCGCGTGTGCGCGACACCCCACTGGTCCAGCAGCGGCTCGAGGTTGCGAACCTGCTGCTCCTGATCGGCAATGATGACGTTCAGGTGCTTGACGATCCCAGCGTAGTAGCTAACCGTCGAACTCGTCGTCGCACTGGCCTGACGGCCACGCATGGTTGCGAGCTCCGCATACGAGGCCTTAAGGCCACGCAACAGCGCGTCATAGGCATGCTGAAGCTGAGCAACCCGAAGGGCCGACAGCGCTTGGCGCATCTTGAGCGACAACGCCTCATCGATCTCGAAGGCAGCCGCGGTCTGCGTGATCGCACGGGCCTGCTTCAGAATCGTGTCGGCGTCGTTGATCTCGCGGGTGAGCTGCTCGAGCTCATCCCGACGACCGACAATCAACGCGTTGGTGATCTGACGTCCGATAGTCGCACCAATGCGCGGCGCCAGCACCACAAGGGTGATGAGCGCTGCGACGACGATCACTCCGAACCCGAGAACGGGCAGGAAGGGATCGATCGCTTCGGAGACGATGGGACCGGTTGCCGTAACCCAGGCGGGGATGTCGTTGGACACGGGGGCTCCTTGAGGAAGGTCGTGGCAACTCTTTAGGATGCCATCCTTATGATAATAGCATAAATAGCATGATTAGTCAATGCTATTTATTGAGGTCAACTAGGTGTTCGATGGTCTTTTCGGTCACGAAGTGATTTGCGATATCGCGACGGACTTCAGGTGTCTCGAACTGTTTGAGCATTTCAGGATTATTCAAGTATTGCTGCTTATGTACTTCGACGTGTTCGTCAATTTCGGCATCGCTTGCGGTGATATTTTCGGTGGTGGTCAGTTCAGCCAGTACCAGACCTGCCTGAACACGGCGCAAAGCACTCGGTCGGACCTCTTTCTCACGCCATTCGTCTTCGTCTTTAAATGAACTTGTAGATAGGTATGATTCAAGGCTCATACCTTGATAGCTGAGGTTACGTTCGAAATCTTGTTCGATTGAACGCATCTGATCGGTAATCAGGATTTCTGGAACAGGAACTTTGCTCTTTTTGATCAGTTCATCTAGTAGGTCATCACGGAATTTCTGACCGTCTTCACGTTCGTTGCGCGTAGCAATCTCGCGTTTGATGTCAGCTTTTAATTCAGCTACTGTCTTGAATGGACCAGCCTTGGCAGCGAATTCGTCATTCAGTTCCGGGATGCTCGGTTCGAGGATCTTGTTAAGCGTGACAGTAAAGACGACCTTTTGACCAGCCAAGTCTTTGGCATGATAGTCTGCAGGGAATTTGAGGTCGAGGTCAAATTCTTCGCCAGCTTTGTGACCAACAACTCCCTCTTCAAATCCAGGAATGAACTGGTTTTGACCAAGTGCCAGCGTGTAATCTTTGGCAGATCCGCCATCAAACGCAACACCGTCACGTTTTCCGACGAAATCAATAACCGCGTCGTCACCGTTTTTAGCTGCACGCTTGACTTCTTTTTTATCAGCCATACCCGTTAGCATACGTTCGATAACTTCGTCGACGTCCTTGGTAGTGACTGCTTTCTTTGAAGGTTTTGTGGTGAGTTTTTTGTAATCACCTAGGATTACTTTTGGAATAACTTCTACCTCTGCGGTGAACTCGAGTGTTTCGCTGGGAACGTATTTTTTAATTTCAACCGCCGGACGATCGAGCGCCTGAAGCTTCTGTGATAGAAATGCCTCGGCGACGGCACGGCTGACTGCGTCTTCCAGAGTTTGTTCTTGTAGTGCCTGTGGCTCAACATGTTTTGCTGCGACGCCAGCAGGGACTTTACCAGCGCGAAAGCCTGGTACCTTTACGGTTTTTGTCAATTTTGTCAGAGCAACTTGTTCGGCTACTGCAAGCTCTTTACTGCCAACAGTAATTGTTAGCTCAACTTTCGTGTCAGATAGGTGTTTAAGTGTGGTTTCCATTCGACTCATTATAACAGAGGTAGAGGTGACTCGCAAGTCATGACTATGATTTACGTTCGTGATCGCCCAATATATTTCGACGGACCCACTCGTACATCGCAATACCTGCAGCTACGCCAACATTAACAGACCGAGTCGAGCCTAACTGCTCAATCATTACTACCTTATCGGCGGCTTCTAATAGTTCGTGACTAAGGCCTGGGCCCTCGGCACCAAACACTAACACACAGTCCGAGCCAAGTTCAGCCGCTGCAATCCCCTTCGCGCCTTCGACAATATCGACAGCGGCTATTTTTTTGTTTACTGTTCGCATTGCGGTAACAAAGTCGTCGACATTTGCGTGATACTCAATGTTCATATAGACATCTGTGACCATTGCCCCGCGCTTGTTCCACTGTTTACTGCCAATGATATGAATTTTTCGAACATTAAAAGCATTCGCCGATCGAATGATCGTTCCCATATTAAAATCACGTCCGACGTTTTCGACCGCAATCTCTAAGGCTACCCGCGAGGTGTCGAGGTCTGTTTTAATTGCCTCGACCTTCCAATAGCGATATTTGTCGATGACATTGCGACGATCACCCCGTTCCAATAACTCGCTATCAAAACGATCGTCAGTTGGCCAAGGTTGCGGGTGTGGCCCTACGCCGATATCGCTTTGCTCATTCATTAGGTGATTGTAACAACCTCTTCCCTACAGCGTCAAACCTGATAAGATATACGGTATGCCTCCTGGATTTACCAATACTGCCGAAGAAACGACACTGATTGACCCTGAACTCGTTGATAGTATTGTGGCAAAAACTGACCAACTTCGTGACGAAGATGCCGCAGGTGTCAGAATAATGTCACGCCGAGCATTCGCATCGATCCTTACCAAACCCGAACGACGCCTCGTTAAACGGCTCTATCGACTATCACCACAGTGCGTCGGTATCGCAATGGACGAATGGACGAAAACGCCTGATCCTGACGAAAGTGAATTTGCGCTCATTCCAGCGACCGTACACGCAATCGGTGACACCCAGCGTGTCATTCAAGCACAGTACGTGCCATCCGTCGCCTACGATGCATTTCGTGACATGCAAGGCGCAATGCGTCACGACGGCCTAGGTATCTTGTCGGGGTCTTCATATCGTTCACCTGCCTACCAAGCTGGCATATTCCTCACTCACATTCGTCGATTCGACTACAGCTTTGATGAGGCCCTTAAAACGGTAGCGCTTCCTATGAATAGCGAGCACAGTGATCTCGTTCGCCCCGCATTCGATGTTATTGCGAAAAGCATCCCCGCCGAACACCATAGTTACGATGATTTTGAAAGAACACCCGAATATAGCTGGATGGTAGCACATGCGGCAATCTTTGGGTTCGCCTTGTCGTATCCTGAAGGGAACGATACCGGACTGGTATTTGAACCGTGGCATTGGCGATTCGTCGGCAGGTAAAAGGAGATTAACGAGAGACGCGGAAACCGCGGTCCATGTTCGTGCTCGACGGCGCAGAGTTCAGAGGGATCGCCAGAACTCCGGCAAGCGAGCTAAAGTTCCAAGAGCCGCCACGGTTGAACGCACGGGCTGAGCCGTCGTTTAAGTTGGTATAGAGCTGCCCAATTCCCTGAGTAGAGCTCCAGTTACTGTTCGTCGGTGCAGCAGCTGGGGTGCCATACCAAGGCTTAGCGGACTCAGGAAGGCCGTTCCACATTAGGCTGTTGTTATTCCATTGGCGCCAATTATACCCAATGTCACCCGAGATACCGGGTAGTTGGCCAGCGGCGAGGGTGCCACTTGTCCAGTCATTAACATTCCCTGCCATGTCCCAAATAACCTCACCGTTCGTCAGGGTGAGCGTTCTTCGTTGGTTACTGCCAGTGGTTTGGCCAGTGCCGTTGTAGCCGTCGTTGTCGTCGGTGGTAGCAGCTAGGCTGTTAGTGGGGACGTTATCGTTATGGCCAGAGTAAATAAAGCCAGAGCCAACGGTGCCACCGCTCCAGTTGCTGTTAACGCTGAGGACATTGTGGGCAATAGTCAACCATTCGTCTTCGGTAATGAGGTGGTAGCCAGTGCCAAGGGCAGTGGCTTCGGCGATGGCGTTAGTCTGGCTAATGTTAACCCAGGGGGTGCCAGTAGGGCGAGAGTCAGCCACCATGGTAGAGACGTAGGCGGTACTACCAATGTCATTGCCTTGGATCTTGGCTTCATACTTCATGGTACAGAAAGCATCAGTGTGAAACAGGCTGCTACCTGGGATGAGGATGTAGTTGGTGGGACAGCTGGTACCATCGGCGAGAGTCGTTGGTGCAGTGCCGGTGTGGCCCGAACAGGGACCGTCAGTGGGGTTGCCACTGCTGGCGATGTGACTGCTGACACCATTAGCGGTAGCGGTGACACAGAACAGCTGTGGAGAGACGGTCGTATTAGCGGTGTATTGGTAGGTTGTCCCGTTGCCACTGACTAGACCGGCGGTGGCTAAGTCAGGTGGGAGCTGTTCATTATTGGTGACGGTATAGAGAGCAATCTTCTTGCCAGCTTGGGAAGCAGCTGAGGCAGCGGCAGAGGTTTTAGCTCGGTTATTGATGCCATTATATGCCACGATGGTAATAGCCGCCAGAATACCAATAACCACGATGACGATTAATAGTTCGACGATGGTGAAGCCACGAGAGTGTTTTAGTTTAACCATGAAGCCCAAGTTCCTATAGTTCCGTTCCAGGTATAGCCCATTACAGAGCCGTTAACTTTCCCAACATACGGACATACACTCGCATCTGCGATACCTGTTGCAGCTTCAATCGACCCATTGTACGCAATATAACCACTTCCCCCACTTTCCACATTAACTACACCCAGTGCATACTGGCTACGGTCAGTGCTGGTGCAGTAGTACCAGTTATTTCTGTTCAAAACATAATAATCTTTATTTATACTCATTCCGCTGTTACTTGGGGG
>JBAQNZ010000038.1:0-31372 GCA_049304275.1 Candidatus Microsaccharimonas sp.
TTTTGATACTGTACATGGGCTTAGTTTAGCATAAGGGGAATAGAGAAAAAAGTAAGCTATCTTTGCGCTCACTTAGTCGTTAAATGACTCTATTTACTTCATCGAGTGTCGTATCGCCACGCAGCGCCGCTAAAACTCCGTGCTGCAACAGTGTCACCATTCCGCCATCACGAGCGGCTTTATCAATAACTTCGGCGTGGACGTCCTGGATATCGCCCCTAAGGAATTTCTGGATATCTTCGGTGACGACCATTTGCTCCATGATCACAATACGGCCCTCGTACCCAAACGGCGATGCCTGACTGGGAACCGGTTTCCATAGCTTAAAGTTCTCGAGGTCTGGCTTTGGTACATGCGCTGGCAGGTCAGTTAATACCGCCTGTACCCACTTCTTGGTAGCTTCGTCAGGGTCATAGGCCTCTTTGGTAGTATCGTCCAGTCGTCGAACCAAGCGCTGCGCAATCACTAAACGGATCGCTGAACTAAAGATTGGGTTTACGCCAATCAGGTCAATCATACGACTAAACGCCGTCGCGGTTGAATTTGCGTGGAAAGTCGAAAGTACCAGATGCCCAGTAATTGATGCCTGGATAGCCGTCTTCGCGGTATCAGCATCACGAATTTCTCCGACCATCACCACATCAGGGTCAAGACGTAGCACTGATCGCAGGTGGTCCGCAAAGCTCTGACCGCCCGTCGTATCGACAGGAATCTGCGAAATTCCAGAGATACCAAATTCAATTGGATCCTCCAGAGTAATAATCTTGCGATCAGTTGTATTAAGTGCAGAAATCATACTATAAAGAGTGGTCGATTTACCTGAACCAGTCGGCCCAACCATCAGCACCATGCCACGAGGGTGGCTAATTACCTCATCAATTTCTTTTCGCTCGTCGACACCAATTCCTAGGCGGTCGAGATTCAACATTGATTCGTCGTAATTAAACAAACGAATGACCGAATCTTGGCCGTACATTGTCGGAATCGTCTCGATACGCATATTCAACATATGCGTCGAGGCTTCTCGAGTAATCTCTTTTTGCATATGTCCAGATTGCGGTTCATTCGATGCCGTCGAAATGTTTGCTCGCGAGGCGATAGTTCCCAAAATAACCCGATAACGATCACTGTCTATTTCGGCTACTGGGTGAAGCGCGCCATCGACACGCATACGAACCCGAATGCCATTACGCTGGTTTTCAATGTGGATGTCGCTGGCGCCAAGCTTATCTGCCTGATCGATCAGATAGTCAAACAGTTCATCACTCCCGACACTGTTAAGTGTTTGGCTGACTTGATTGATTGTCTGACTGTCACCCGCATTTGCGATTTGAATGTCATCGTAGTTCGTAACAATTGGTGGGTCATAACGAAACATCAGTGCATTAAAGCCTGATAAACTTATCAAAACAAATTCAGTGTTTTGCGCTTGGGCAGAATATCTATCGGTTAGTTCACGAATAAGCGATTGGGGTGTCTGCGTCGTTACACCGAACTGCCAAGATTCGGAATCATTGCCCGCCTTTAACGGTACCAGTCGGTTTTTGTGCATATCCTCGATACTCAGAACATCTGGAATAAGTTCGAGTGTTTGGTCAACCGCCCGGGTATCGAGATAGCGCATCCCTAGGATAGCTGCGCGACCTTGCGTCGATTGCTCGTCCTGATCGCGGCGTTGTTGCTGAATTTTCTCTTCGTCCATTCCCTCTACTCTATCAAAAAACATAAGCATTTTATAGTGATATAATGACCACTAATGCCAGAAATCGTAGTTATTGCCCATAATATTCGATCAACTCACAATGTCGGATCAATTTTCCGTACCAGTGAAGGTTTTGGGGTGTCAAAGATTATTCTTAGCGGATACACTCCTTACCCGGCTGTTTCAGGCGACAATCGTCTGCCTCATATTTCAGACAAGTTAACCGCACAAATCCACAAGACCGCCCTCGGGGCCGAGACGATGGTGCCGTTTATTTATCAAGAGGGTCTTGATCTGAATGATTTAAAAAAACAAGGGTATCGTATCGTTGCACTTGAACAAGATACACGAAGCGTCTCACTCGATATCTACAAAGCACCTGACAAGATCGCCTTGTTGCTAGGGGAAGAGGTCGAGGGGATTACCCCAGAACTACTCGACGAGTGCGATGATATTATTGAAATCCCCATGCATGGTCAAAAAGAATCATTCAACGTTAGCGTTGCGGCCGGTATCGCACTGTACGCCCTGACTACTTAATGACGACTGCATCTTCGCCCACAATCTTGACCAGTCGCCCAACCAGCTCGTCACTTCCGTCAACCTTGAACGGCATTTTGATGGCCGATTTTTTATCAGCACCAAAGACTAATACAATATCGCTGACCCCAGGAAAATCACTACACGTTTGTTTTAACTTCAATAGAACATCTTGATCATCAGGATCCTTAACATGCACATACAGTTTCTTTAGCGTCTCGGCAACGACTGCGACATAGGTAGTAGACTTCTCTGTTGTTGCCTGTTTTGCCTTGTATCGTGTCGCTCTCACGCCACCGGCTTTTGGTTTTGCCATCTTCTGACCGTTTGATTCATAGTCGCGTAGCTCGTTATCTTCAACTACTTGAATATCGTCGGCGATCATTTTAATGTCATTACTTAGATTGCCATCTCGATCACGGGCACTTACTTTACCCGTCGCCCGAATCACCACATCTTGGAGTAGCTTTGAGCCTAATTTCTCATACAGATTAGGGAATACGATCAGTTCACTCTCTGACGTCTTGTCCTCAATTTTTACAAACGCCATTTTCGCACCACTCTTTGTAACAATCGTTCGAATTGATGAGATCAGACCGCCAATCGTCAGTGATTTGCCATCGATATCACTACTTAGTTCAATCAACGGAACGGTTTGTTCTTCAAAGTAAGCATCATAGTGATCAAGAGGATGTGCGCTAATATACAGGCCTAGTAATTCACGCTCCCATGCCAGTCGCTCTTTTTCGGTATGTTTAACCGGCGAGGGCTGCATATTCACACTTGGTTGGGCAATCGACACATCGCTAAAGCCGCCAAATAAATCGGTCTGGCCACTGAGGGCTTCTTTTTGTAGTTTCGAAGCAAAGGCCTGAATCATTTCCAAATTAAATAATAGGTCAGACCGATCTGCGAGCGTGTCAAAGGCACCGGTTTTGATCAATGAATCCCAGGCCTTTTTATTTACCCTCGACGTCGATACACGCTTAGCAAAATCTTCGACACTGACGAATCGAGCTTCTGAACGAGCCCGAAGGATTTCTTCTACCACTGCAGTACCGACACCTTTTACCGCTGCCATACCAAAGCGAATTTCTTTCTTGCCAGGCACAACGGCGAACTCAACGAAACTTTCATTCACGTCTGGTGACAATACCTTGATTCCCATGTGCTTGCATTCAGTGATTTCGATTGCTAAACGATCAATGTCGTCAGCATCACTGGTCATCAGTGCGGCCATGAATGCTTCGGGGTAATGCGCCTTTAGGTAGGCTGTCCAATACGAAATCATTCCGTAGCAGGCGGCGTGCGATTTATTGAAACAATACGCGGCGAAATCTTCGAGTTGCTTCCAAAACTTCTCCATGTCGTCTTTTCTTGCCCCAGATTGTTCCAGTGCACCATCAATGAATCGGGTTTTCATTTTACCCATCATCTCGATATTCTTCTTTCCGATCGCCTTACGTAGCGTGTCGGCTTCTCCACCAGTAAATCCTGATAGGTCTTTTGAAATCTGCATCACCTGTTCCTGGTACACCAACACCCCATACGTCGACTTCAATGCATTCTCCATTTTTGAATGGAAATAGCTAATCTCGCGCTCACCGTGTTTTCGCTTGATAAAGTCATCGATAAACTGCATTGGGCCTGGGCGATACAAGGCGACCATCGCAATAATGTCATCAAACACCGTCGGTTTTAGTTCGCGCAAATAGCGTTTCATACCCGCCGATTCAAGCTGGAATACACCAGTCGTGTCGCCACGCTGGAACAACCCGAACGTTTCCGCATCATCAAGTGGAATTTCTGCTAGATTAATGTCGGTACCATGAACCTTTTTAATAATACGGAGAGCATTATTGATAATTGTCAAGTTTGACAGCCCAAGAAAGTCCATCTTTAGTAGCCCTAACTCTTCGATCGGGCCCATTGGATATTGAGTGGCGACGACTCCCTTTTGCGACATTTCTACAGGGGCAAAGTTTACAATGTCATCAGGTGCGATCACCACACCGGCCGCATGAACACCGTGGCTTCGAATTGTCCCTTCCAGGCGTATGGCAAAATCAAGTACCTTCCGAGCGGTGGGGTTCGAATCGTACTCATATTTTAGATCTGCGTCTTCGACAACACTTGTAGCTAGCGGAATATGGCGCCCCTGTACTGGTGCCGGAATTAGTTTCGCCAGACGATCACTTTCTGCATAGGGCACCTGCAAGACACGAGCAACATCACGAACCGCTGCACGGGCTGCCATCGTACCAAATGTCACGATATTTGCCACACGATTGACTCCGTACTTTTCAGTACAGTACGCTATTACTTCGTCGCGACGGGTATCCTGAATATCGATATCAACATCGGGCATACTGATACGATCGGGGTTGAGGAAACGTTCAAACAGCAGATCGTACTTCAACGGATCGAGCTCGGTGATACGAACGGCATACGAGACGATTGAACCAGCTGCACTTCCTCGTCCTGGGCCGAAAATGATGCCCCGATCCTTACCCCAGTTAATAAAGTCCTGCACGATCAAGAAGTACCCGTTAAAGCCCATACGGTCGATCACACCCAGCTCATAATCAGCGCGCTCGAGCACATGTGTGGGGATATGCTTTCTCGCTTGCTCGGGCGTTAGCTCAAGGGTCTGTTCAGGTTCCAGGTCACCATAGCGCCATGCCAGCCCTTGGAATACCAGTCGATCAAGATAAGTTTTTTCACTGTAACCCTTGGGTGTTGGGAAGGTCGGAATCAATATGCCACCTAGGTCTAATTCGGTCGTACAACGTTCGGCAATGCGACGGGTATTGGCGATTGCCTCTGGGTGTGTTTTTTCCCAGCGTGCAATTAATTCTTTCGGGTCAGTAACATGCAGCTCAAACTCTTTTAATGACATGCGTTTTTCATCACTTAAAAATGCGCCTGTTCCGACACATAGCAAAATCTCGTGCGCCTCTTGATCGTCGTGGGTAAGGTAGTGTCCGTCACTAGTGACGACAATAGGAATGTCGAGTTCCTCGGCTATCTTTTCCAAGTAGCCATTAATCTTTGTCTGGACATCCCATGTTGTTGGGTATTCCAAATGTCCATGGTCTTGCAGCTCAAGATAATAGCGATCACCGAAGACTTTTTTATACCAAGCGGCAATTTTTTTTGCTTCTTCGTAATTATCAGCTCTTAGGTTCTCGCCCAGTTCACCGCTGGCACAGCCTGATAGAATAATGAGTCCTTCGTTATATTGCTCAAGTAGTTCATGGTCGATACGAGGTTTATAGTACATACCCTCCAGGTTTGCGGTCGAACTAAGGCGCATCAGGTTCTTGTAGCCTTGGTTATTCATTGCCAGAATAGTCAAGTGATAGCGAGCCTTGTCTTTCTGCGGGTCACGATCATGTCGTGAACGCGCTGCAACGTAGGCCTCCATGCCAATAATCGGTTTTATATCGTTATTCTTGGCCGTTTTATAGAATTCAACTGCTCCTGACATTGTCCCGTGATCAGTAATTGCGACTGAATTCATACCCATGTCTTTGATGGTACTAATAAGACCTGGTATTTTACTCAGACCGTCTAATACGCTGTGGTGGGTATGATTATGAAGGTGAACGAAATCAGCCGGTGTTAATTGACCAACTGCTTCCCCCTCTGTTTTTGTTTGAACCCCCATGTCTACCCTTTAGTATAGCGAACACTAAAAGGGTTGTCTGTAGTAAAAAAGAAACTGCTCGTGTTTACTGCTTGTTTTGAACCAGACTGACAATATACTCGACGAAATCGCCAATACCACCAGGCAGGTCAACCAAGAGATTTAGTATCCAAAGAATTAAGGCGACGATCAACGTACCACCCAAAATACTTCCGACACCAAAGAAAAGGCCGCGCGTAAAGTTCATCCAATAGACTTGACGCCTAGATGAATGGAAATCGTAAAACAAGTCTTCAAGGACAGCCCTACGGGCACCTAATTCATTTTCACTTTTAACCCTACGTGCGGCTCTTTTTAGCATAGATTATTTTTTGGTTGAGGTTGGTTTAGTGTTAAACCCTTTTTTTGCACCTTCAACCGCTTGTTCAGTACGTTCGCGAAGTTCTTCTGCCTTGTCAACGACGTCTTCAGTAACTTCACCAGCCATTTCTTTTACTTCATTTGCTTTTTTAACGACTTCTTTCCTGGTCTTGTCAGCAGTTTTCGCAATGTCGTCACGAGTTTCTTTACCGCTCTTAGGAGCAGTCAAAATGCCCGTCACAAATCCTGCAACAGCACCCGCAGCTGCACCGATTGCTGCACCGAATGCGATTTTACCTTTTGAATTCTTTGCCATGACGTTATTCCTTGCCTTTCTTAGACTGTTTAGTAAATTTTCTAATGTATCGTCCGATGAGTTCGGCCATAAAGACCGGTGATACCCACTTACTTGCCCCTGATACAGCCGATTCAATTGAATCAACCGTACGTGAAGCAGTAGCCGCGATCTTTCGGATCTCGGCGGACAAGCGAATCAGATAAATAAGCAGTATAATACCGACGATCAGAAAGATGGCCAATACAACCGATAGAATGATGACCAGGATTTCAGCAGCAGTACTCATGAACTTCTCCTTAAATGGTTATCTTTTACTTTTTTAGTATACCCCCTCATTGATATGAGGGCAAACACCTAGCCAAGTCGTTCTTTTAAGAACGTGCGCAATTCTTCGCCGTACTCTTCGCTCTCGAGTGCCATATCGACGACCGCTTCGATATATTTCAGCTGATCACCAGTATCATGACGGACACCATCGACAAAATACGCAAATACGTCATCAGCCTCAGCAAGCTCTAACATGGCATCCCCGATTTCAACTTCACCACGGGCGCTGACTTTCTCTTTTTCAAGATATTGCCAAATGTCTGGGGTCAGTAAGTAGGTACCGACAATAGAGAAGCGTGAAGGCGCCTCTGATGGTTCAGGCTTCTCGACAAAACCATCGATCTTGAAGAGGCGATCAGTCCTTTCTTCGGACAAACTGACGATACCGTATTTCTTCGTATCTTCGAGTGGTACCTCGCTGACAGCAACAATTGATTTACCGGTTTGATTGTAGGCATCTTTCATTTGGACTGGCCACGGCACATCGCTACGGAAAAAGTCATCTGCGAAAAAGACAAAGAACGGTTCGTCATCGCTAATAAGGTGTCTGGCATTCAGAATCGGACGCGCGTTCCCCTTTGGTGTTCCTTTTTGTCGAACGTAGACAAAGTTAGCCAGTTCAGCAATCCTCTTAATCTCTTCGGCTTTATCATCTTTTCCATTTTCGCGTAACTCGGCTTCAAGGGCATCACTCCGATCAAAGTGATCTTCAATAGCTCGTTTGGTGCTACCTGTCACAATGATAATTTCAGTAACACCCGCCGCAACAGCCGCCTCAACAATCACTTGGATAACTGGGCGATCAATCAATGGCAGCATTTCTTTTGGCATTGCCTTGGTTTGTGGGAGGAACCGTGTTCCTAGCCCTGCTGCACAAATAATTGCTTTTGTCGGCTGTTTCATATGTTTATTCTCCTAATTTCTTTCGAATTAACTGCTGGGCTAGCCCTGGATTGGCCTTACCGGCAGACTTTTTCATCACCTGACCAACCAAGAATCCGATCGCCCTATCTTGACCAGCTTTTATATCGGCTACCGACTGCGCACTGGCAGGGTCATTCAAGACCTCATCGACGATGGCCTGGATTTCAGATTCATCACTGACCTGAAGGAGGTTTTTTGCCTCGGCGATGTCTCTCGGAGACGTTGTCCCATTTAGTAGCTCGATGAAGACTTGTTTTGCACTGGTACTTGATAACTCATTCTTTTCAACCATGTCAGACAATTCGGCAAATGATTCAGGCACAAAGCTACTTGAAATAATCGCCACTTCTTCGCTATCTTGCGATACCGAGCTAGCGAACCAGTGAGCAACTCGGCGCGCCGTTGCGTCACCGTAGGTATCTTTGAGTCCCGCAATCAGTACAGCATAGCTTTGATTACTTAATAGGACATCGATAACCGAGCGATCAAGTTCAAGTGATTGCCAAGTGTCACGATAGTACGAAGGCAGTGCCGGGACTTCAGCTTGAATCTGCTCAATTTCTTTATCAGACAACACAATTGGTGGAATATCAGCATCAGGCATATAGCGGTAATCCTGCGCGTCCTCTTTACTTCGCTGAGAAGTTGTCTTACCAGTTGCGTCGTCCCAACCACGAGTTTCTTGAACAATCGTCTCGCCTTTTTCTAGTAATTCAACTTGTCGATGACACTCGTACTCGGCGGCTTTTTCGACACTTCTAAATGAGTTAAGGTTCTTTACCTCTGCACGCTTGCCCAGTTCAGACGCACCTTTGAGGGCGACTGAGATGTTCACATCAAAACGCATATTGCCGTGATACAGGTCACCTAGCGTTACTCCTGCATAAGTCATTAAACGATGCAATTCGGTCGCATACGCTTTCGCCCCTGCAGCTGAATGGATGTCAGGTTCTGATACGATCTCGATCAATGGGGTACCGGCGCGATTAAGATCGACCAAACTATAGCTTGAGAAGTGGGTCAACTTGCCCGCATCTTCTTCGATGTGAGCATGGTGAATACGAACAGTAATCGTTGAGCCGTCTTCGAGTGGAGCTTCGACACTACCGCCGACGATAATTGGCTGATACATCTGGGTCGTCTGGTAACCTTTCGGCAAGTCTGGGTAGAAATAGTGTTTACGATCAAATCGACTGACCCGAGCGATTTCAGCATTTAGTGCCTTACCAGCCTTTACTGCAAGTTCGACGGCACGACGGTTCAACACCGGTAACATGCCGGGCAATCCAAAATCAATCGGATTAACCGCAGTATTCGGGTCCTTATCACGGGCATCGTTATCAGCACCGCTAAACAGTTTACTGACCGTCGCCAACTGAACGTGACATTCAATGCCAATCGTCATGTCGTACTTATTCAACATGTCAGTTGTCGCCATTAGATTGCTCCCATGTCTTTTAATCCTTGTTTGAACGCACTTAGGGCGCGCCTGGCATCATCATAATCAACTCGTACGTCTGGTTCATGAGCAATACGGTTACGAAGTTTGTGTGCGGCCCAGATCGCATTTGCATTCGTCCATTTTGACTGCCACTGCTTCATTCGTTCACCCATTGCTTTTCCAGGAACATTTCTCTCAACCAAAGCCTGATCGAGAAGCTTGTCTGCATTAATGATACACATATGGTAACTCGACACTTCGTCACGTTTTAGTTGTTGCTCGATCGACAGCCAACGACTGCGATATTTTTCAACATCAAGTGTTTTTGGACCACGCTTAGTCAGTGCAATAAAGGCAAATAGCAGGCCACCGAAAATCAGGATGGCGGCAAAAAAGAAGATGATTGAAATTCCTTGATCCATTATATTGTCTCCATCGTTTTAGCAAGGGCCAATAACTTCGCATCGTCGCGACGTTGCCCAATCAACTGAACACCAATCGGTAACCCTGCTTCACTTTTACCGGCTGGAACATTCAATGCAGGTAATCCGGCAAGGCTTGCAGGAACTGTCATCACATCAGCCAAGTACATTTTGACAGGATCTTCAGTGTTTTCACCCAACTTAAAGGCTGGTGTAGGCGCGGTTGGGCTGATTAAAACATCGACGTCTTTAAACAGTTCGTTGAAGTTATTGATTAATAGCGTTCGGGCTTTTTGTGCCTGTAGGTAGTATGCGTCGAAGAAACCGCTCGATAATACATAGCTACCTATCATAATGCGACGTTTATTTTCGGTTACAAAGCCTTGGTCACGTGACTGACCGTACATCTGTGATAATGTCGTTGCGTCTGCTCGTTTTCCATAGCGAATACCGTCATATCGTGCCAGGTTACTGCTAATCTCTGCCGGTACCACGATATAATAAATAGCTAAGGCATATTTCAGCATCGGCAAGCTCACTTCGGTGACGGTATGACCAGCCTGTTTTAGTCGATCGATGTAATTAGTAACTGCAGCTCGCACTTCACTATCAACATCCTCTGTCATCGATTCGCTGATTACCCCTATATTCAATGTGCCTTGAATTGAGGTCGGTTCAAAAAAGTCAGGCAACGTGGTCATATCTTTGGGGTCACGGCCACTCATAATCGACATAATTAATTCAGCATCTTCAACATTCGAGGTCAGGACGCCGATCGTATCAGTACTGCTCGCCATTGCAACAACTCCGTAGCGGCTCACTGTTCCGTAGGTCGGCTTGATTCCCACCACGCTGTTAAAACTGGCAGGTTGACGAATCGACCCACCCGTATCAGTTCCGAGCGCAAACGGAACAATACCCAGAGCAACGGCAACTGCCGAGCCACCACTACTTCCTCCAGCGACACGCTCGGTATCAAAGGCATTCTTGGTGGGGCCGTAGGCAGAGTTTTCAGTACTTCCCCCGTGCGCAAAAGCATCTAGGTTGGCCTTTCCGATGCAAATAGCTCCTTCCGCTTCCAGCTTTTCGATTGCGGTTGCCTGAAGCGGTGCTTCAAAATTCTCAAGAATCTTACTCGCAGCAGTGGTCGTGCCACCTAGCGTCAAAAAGTTATCTTTCGCGATGAAAGGAATACCCGCTAAACGTCCGGTAATTTCACCCCTATCAACTTGATCGGCGCGTTTCAATGCACGTGTCTCGGTCAGACTTAGTAATGCATGAAACGATTCGTTATCACGAGCTGCCTGAAGTGCGCGTTCAACATTCTCGCGGGCAATCTTTCCAGTAAAATCAGCAATAGTTACCATAATTACAGTACCTTTGGCACCTTTATCTGATCAGCTTCTTGCTGTGGGGCAAGTTTTATCAGATCATCTCGAACCAATCCATAGGTATCAACCTCATCAGTTCGCCATACATTTTCCAGATCAGTCACCTGATAGGTTGGTTCCACACCGCTGGTATCCAGCTCGTCGAGCTGTTTAATATACCCTACGATGTTTTCCAGGTCTGCTGTTAGCGGGGCAATCTCGTCGTCAGTAAGCTGTAAACTACTTAACTGCGCAAGATACTGCACATCATCATGCGAGATTTGTGTCATATCACTCCATTATACCAGAGGTCACTCACATTTTTTGTCGAATATCAGCAATAAGGTCACGGAGTTCGGCCGCTTTTTCGAATTCAAGGTTAGCACTAGCGAGGTCCATCTGTCCTTCAAGATCCTTAACCAGTGTTCCATATTCGTCTTTCGGAATCCGTTTTAGATCGAGTTTCGGTTTGTCATCACCTTCCTTCTTCGGAATGATGGCGCGTAGTCCTTCATCAATTCCCTTGGCGACACTGGTTGGTGTAATGTTATGTGCTTCGTTATAGGCAGTCTGAATAGTGCGACGGCGATCTGTTTCGTCAATCGCTCGTTGCATCGAATCTGTAATGCGGTCAGCATACATTAGCACCTTTCCCTCCAGGTGACGAGCAGCTCGACCAATCGTCTGAATCAGCGCACTAGTACTACGCAGAAAGCCTTCCTTGTCGGCATCAATAATCGCTACCAAGCTAACTTCGGGTAGGTCTAACCCTTCACGAAGCAAGTTGATGCCTACCAATACATCGTAGACGCCACCACGAAGATCTTTCAAAATGTCACTGCGCTCGAGTGTATCGACTTCGCTGTGAATATAGGCAGTCTTAATATTAACCTCTTGCAGATAGGTTGTCAGGTCTTCGGCCATGCGCTTGGTCAGTGTTGTCACCAACACTCGTTGATGTTTTGCGACACGCTCACGAATTTCAGCAATCAAGTCATCGATCTGGCCAGTCGTCGGACGGATAATAATTTCCGGATCAATCAACCCAGTAGGACGAATGACTTGCTGGGCAGGTTCGGGGCTATGCGACAATTCGTATTCGGCAGGTGTCGCCGACACATAAATCGCTTTATTGATATGTCGATTAAATTCGTCAAATGTTAGCGGTCGATTATCGAGAGCACTGGGCAAACGAAAGCCATAATCAACCAAGACTTCTTTTCGGGCGCGGTCGCCGTTATACATACCTCTCACCTGTGGTAACGTCATGTGGCTCTCGTCAACAAACAACATAAAGTCATCGGGGAAATAGTCTAGCAAGGTCGCTGGCTGTTCACCTGGTTCGCGGTTCGTAAGGTATCGACTATAGTTTTCAATGCCTTTTACAAAGCCAGTTTCCTCTAACATTTCGATATCATATTTCGTTCGTTGACCCAAACGCTGGGCTTCAAGCAGTTTGTCGTGTGACTCAAAGTAGTTCATACGATCTTCAAATTCTTGCTTGATGCCAATCAAGGCATGTTCCAGCTTTTGACGTGGTGTTACGTAGTGACTACTCGGGAAAATGGTGATTGCGGCTGGTTCACCCAGAATTTCACCCGTCAAAGGATCGATTCGAGTTAATCGTTCTACTTCATCACCAAAGAATTCGATACGGTAAGCAACGTCACTTCCTGCAGGAAAGACATCAACAATATCACCCCGTACACGGAAGGTCCCGCGGTGGAAATCAATGTCATTGCGTTGGTACTGAATGTCCGTTAGTAGTCGTACGAACTTATCCTGTTGTCGTTTCTCACCTGTCTTTACTGTAATAGACATCGTCGAATAATCTTCGGGCGATCCGATGCCGTAAATACAGCTAACACTGGCAACAATGATCGTGTCGCGACGCGTTAATAGCGCCGTCGTCGCGGCGTGTCGCAAACGATCAATTTCGTCATTGATCTTGCTGTCTTTTTCGATGTAGGTGTCGCTACGAGCGATATAGGCCTCTGGCTGGTAGTAATCGAAGTAACTGACAAAGTAGTGAACTTCGTTATCAGGAAAGAATGATTTAAATTCACTATACAACTGCGCAGCAAGGGTTTTGTTATGAGCCAGAATCAAGGTAGGAACTTGGCGATCAACAATAATGTTTGCCATCGTAAATGTTTTACCACTTCCGGTTACCCCTAGAAGCGTCTGTTCTTTCTCGCCTTTTTCAAGGCCCTCAATAAGAGCCGCTATTGCAGTCGGCTGATCACCCGTCGGTTTATAGGCAGAGGTAAGGTGGAATGTTTGATCCATTACCTCTAATTATAGCGTATTTATTCCATTGCTTTGAGTGAACTGAAGCCGTTGCTAAATGCGGTCTGGTACTTATCAAGAAGTGCCTCGTCAGGTGTACAATTTTTACCCGCTAATGATAGTCCGTAGGTATCACTGCCAACTTTGGTTGTTGCGGAAATTGTCGATTGATTTTCAGGTGAGATTGGATTCTTGATAATCGTCGCGAACGAACCAGTATCGTCAGTACACTTTGTTCCTACTAACTGTGGGGCCGTGAATTCAATATATTGAGTATTATCTGCTGTTTTCTTGATTACGTATTCAAACCCCGGCAGACCTTTGGTGTAAAAAACAGTAATGCCAAGTGATTCGATATCAATTGACGAGAGCGTTGCGGGGTCAACATCGCTCACTGGTGTCGGTGTATCAGTCTCTTCAGTTTTCGCAGGTGTATCAGTCGCGGTTTCTTTCTGAGAAGTTGTTTCACTACTATCAGCAACTTTTTTATTAGTCTCACGACTAGCATTCTGCCAGAATGCAATAGCGCCTACAACAAGCACTGTCAGTCCTAAAACGACAATAGTGATAATCAGTCCTGTCTTTCCCTGCCCCTTAGCCATGTTCATCCCTCGCAGATTAACGTTCTTCTAAGCATAAATGTGATGTACACAAATGTAAAGTGCACTATTTTCTCCGTTTATTCAATTTCTGTTCATAAGCATCGATTCGCTTCACAATTTCATCGTGATCGTCTAGGATTTCATATAAATTATAGTCTTCGAGAGAAATAGTCTGGTACTCGTCAAGTAGTAGCTTCTTTATAACTGCATCAACTTGATTCCAATACTCTGAACCTACTAGTATGACTGGTGCGGCTGGGATCTTTTTAGTTTGTTCGAGCGCTAGGACCTCGAATAACTCATCCCAAGTACCAAATCCACCCGGAAAGAACAGGTAGGCACTCGCATCAAGTGTCATGGCTACTTTTCGCCCAAAGAAATGCTGAAACTGGAAGTTTGCCGTCGTGTACGGGTTAAGCGTTTGTTCATTCGGAAGAAGGATGTTGAGTCCTAGTGAATCACCTCCTGCATCGTACGCACCACGATTTGATGCTTCCATCACCCCATGTCCGCCACCGGTAATCACCGCATAACCCTCATTCGCGAGACGTTTCGATGCCTCGTAGGCAGCCAATGTCACCCTATCGTCTTGAGGCTTACGTGCCGAACCAAATACCGTCACTGTTTTTTCGTACTTACTTAACATCGCAAACACCGCTTCGAATTCCTCGACAACACCGATCAGGCGTCCTTCGGCCGATTCAATCAAACGCTGGCGTACCAATAGTTCGTGCTTCAGATTCTCTTTTCTGAGTGCTGGTACTTTCGACTTTGGTTTTATAACCGGTAGTTTTTCCGGTGCGATCATATCGTTATCTAGTTGCTCAAGGACCTGTGTTGCTAGGTTCTTAAATCCCATGTAACGTACGAATACCTCATTCCATAGACTTTCGCGGAAGTGATAGGCATAGCGACCGGTATATGGTTCTTTGTTCGAATAGGCAAAGCTCACGTCGAACAAGTTAAAGGCAACCGGGAAACCATCGTACTGCAAGCCAACATAATCGCGGTCCTTCCAAAATTCCAGTTCAGGATCGATCTTATATAGTAGATCCTCGGCACGGCGCCAGTGAAGATCCTCCGGTTGCAGATGTGGCTCAAAGGCAACGGTATCAATCGAGTCCTCTTTGTGACGACCAAGGTAGCGTTGAATGACTCGCCAGTGGATCTTTGTGCCAGCCATTTGACTGGCATTGCCTGGATCGGCGATGAGCGTTTCAACGACGGTTTTACCAAAATGTGCTTTCTTACTTTTTAACTTAAAGAAGCTTGAGTACAGCTTTACTTCATTCATGTAATGAAGCAAAAGCGGAAGAGTCTTAAGGACTAATCCACGCATCGTTTTAGCATGCATCGGCACCACGACAATCGTTCCCATTTCTTTGGTGTGGGTAACGTTATGGAGTTTCTTTTCAACAAAGTGTTTTGCTAGATCAACATATTTGTCGTGATCCATCTTTAGAATACGGAGGTCACGCATCTCATAATCATCGGCGGTCACCGTACTAAACAACTCGTCGTACTTGTTCAGCCATTCGGGCCCTTCTGAAAAACGAAGCGCAGTATAAATCTCGTCGAAGTCTTCATTATTGAACAGTTCTTCAACGTCTGAATAGCCTAATTTCTCCATTAATGTCTTTGGCGGCATTTCACGAAGTAAATCTTTTGCTTTGTCATGTTTCAAAACGAAGACTTTTCGATTGAACTCGACGCTGTTTGCTGCATTGATCATAAATGGCACGAGGTACTGAACTTCTTCGGATTGATCGGCACCTATAACCTTTGTCAGGCGCTTGATGTCCTTTTCGACTCTCGATTGCAACGCATAATAGATCTCTTCGCCCGAGGCAAGCGCCGGGTTCAATCCTAATGTCCGTAGACTCTCACTGGCTTTTTGAGTGATATCACCGATAAGTTTTACATCGGCACCTGTTCGGCCACTTTCTTGTTCCAGTTGAAATAATGCATTTGAAAAAATTGGCTCTTCAGCATCTAATAAATCTCGTAAAAATTTCGCCATGTATTAAGATTCCTTCTCTTCAATCGGCATATCGTGAAGCGTTACACCTTTGTGTAATACTCCTTCTTTGGCACCTACTTTTGTTACTACAGAGGTAGAGTTTGCACTCGCAAAAATCACCGCATCCTTCAGTGGCCTACCTTCACTGAATGCACTAACGAACCCAGAACCAAAGGCATCACCAGCACCAGTACGGTCGACGACAGGAACGTCTTCGTACATACCGGCAGTGACAATTGTTTTTCCATCGGTTGCAACCACCCCATTCGGCCCATCACTGACGACAGCGACAGGAATGTAGTGTAACAAGTGTCGTGCCAGTTCCTCACTCGAACCACCCTCGACCACCAATGCTGCCTCATCTTTGTTCAGAAGAATAATGTCAACGTCTTCAAACAAACCACGCAGGCGATCGGGTTGATCTAATTCTGCCTGACCCGGATTAAAGGCTATTTTAACACCGGCTTGTTTTGCTTTTTCAAAGATAACATCCAGCGCATCGAATGCGCCCGCAAACGATGATACGTACAACCAGTTATAGTTCGAGAAATCAATCGGCTCATAGTCAGTCGCAAAGTGTGAGTGTGCGGCACCACGATAGATGAGAATTGTTCGTTCGCCGCCTTCGGCCAAAAGGATAGTTGAATACTGTGTCCCTAGCTTTTTGTCGTGAATAACTTGAGTCGTGTCGATGTGTTCCTTATCCAGCTCGTGTAACACCACGTCAGCGGCAACATCATTTCCAATGCGTCCAATAAAATGACTCTCGTGGCCTTGTCTGGCAAACGTAACGGCAGCATTTGTCGCTCCACCCCCGGTCGCAAACACAACTTGTTCAACGTTCAACTTAGCGCCGAGCTTAAATTCTTCGACGTATTCATTCGTTTGTGGGTCTAGTTGTGCTTGGATTCCTTTTCCTGATAAAAAGACATCCTGTGAAGCGGCCCCCAATGCACAGATTTTAACCATATGCACTATAATACAACTTTTGGTATACTAATGACAAATGAATAATCTCGAGAAACTATATGGGCGTTTTTCTCAGAGTCCCTGGCTTGATAACTTGAGTCGCGATCTGTTAAGTAGTGGAAAATTACAAGAATACATTGACCAAGGTATTCGTGGCCTTACGTCGAATCCTACGATTTTGGAAAATGCGATCATTCACAGTAGTGCCTACGATGAACAGATCAAACAACTAAGTGGACAAGGGCTGAACGATGAACAGATTTACTGGCGCATCGTCGAAGACGACATAAAGGCAGCGACCGCACTCCTCCGCCCTCTGTGGGATCAAAGTGGTGGGACCGACGGATTCGTCTCGTTAGAGGTATCGCCAACGCTTGCGAACGACACAAAGGCGACGCTTGAGCAGGCAAAAAAGCTATGGAAAGAAGTTGATCAGCCAAACCTCATGATCAAGGTTCCAGCAACCGATGCAGGCATCCCCACAGTTCACGAACTCCTCGAAGCAGGCATCAACGTCAACGTAACACTGATCTTCAGTCTCGAACATTACCGTAGCGTTGCCGAAGCCCACCGAGCTTCTCACGCCCTTGGGCACGTTAATAATGCTCGCAGTGTCGCCTCATTCTTTATTAGCCGTGTCGATAGTGAAATCGACAAACGCCTTGAAGCAATTGGTACCGAAGCAGCTTTGAATTTGCGTGGCCAAGCTGCCGTTGCTCAAGCTCACCTTGCCTACAGCATTTTCCTCGAGCAGTTTGGCGATGCAGCCGTGCTCGAACCAACGAGCCCTGCTATCCAACGTTTGCTATGGGCTTCGACGTCGACAAAGAACGAGAATTACGACGACCTACTATATGTTCGTTATCTTGTTGCCCCGCATACAGTTAATACGTTGCCCGAGGCGACAATTGAAAAGATTCTCGATCATCTTCCTGAAGACACGCGTAGTTTGTCTCTCGAAGACATTGCTCACGCCCAGGGAATACTGCGTGACATCGCAAAAGTCGGTGTCGACCTCGATGATGTTGCAAAAACCCTCGAGAGCGAGGGTGTGCAAAAATTCCAGGCTTCGTTTAAGACCTTGCTTGAAGCAATTGCCACAAAACGTACTCACCTGTAAAAACCGTTCTTTATAGAACGGCTTTTCCGGCGCTATTGAGGGCGCTGATTTTTTCTTCGGCGACTGCCTGAATCGCATCAATAACTGGGCCCATAATCTTTACGACAGCGTATTGGTCAGGGTTATCAGCCAGAATCTTTTCTAAACCAGTGCGATAGGCAAAACGAAGGTCACTGTTAATATTTACTTTGCTCACCCCAATTTCGACGGCCTTTTTAAAGTAATCAAGCGGCGTGTCACTTCCACCGTGTAGACTGATCTGGCAATCGAGTACATCGCGGATTCGCTGCAACAATTCTAGATCAAGCTGTTTTGGCACCGGATACTTACCATGCAGATTTCCAACCGCAGCAGCAAACGTATCAATCCCTGTGGCATCGACGAACGCCTTCGCGCCTTCTGGAGTCGAGAATGTCTTTTTAATTTCTTCGTAATCAATGTCTTCTTTAAAGACATTCGAGCCCCCGCCAAAGTAGTGCGGTTCACTTTCAACTAACGCACCGGTGAACTTGGCGTATTCAACTACTTCTTTAGTTGCGGCAATAATCTCTTCATCAGTTGCGTCGTGGTTCGCCTGTGAAACATCAATGTGAATAAATTCGAATCCAACATCAATACCACGTTTGGCATCTACGACAGTCGGACTATGGTCAAGGTTTACATATACCTCGACACCATATTCCTTCTTGTAGTTGTCGACCATGTCTCGAATATTCTCGAGGCCCATCGACTTGATCTCATCATGCGTCACTTCAACAAGAATCGGAGAGTCGAGCTTCTGTGCCGCCCGCATCACTCCAATCATCGTGTCTTGGTTGTCGATATTGAGCGCACCTACCGCAAAGTGTTGTTGGCGTGAACGCTGCATCAAATGCCGAGCCCTTAGCGTGTTTTCACGAATTTCCGAAATTGTCAGTCCCATGTTGCCCCTTATATTTTCTACTGGTTAGTATATCACTTATGCCTACTCTTGGTGGTAGCGTGGTGTCGTCTGTACCCAGGTAGCTATTTGTTCCGCAATCTGTGCGCCGGTCAATCCAAAATGTTCAAATAGATCTTTTGGGTCACCCGATTCGCCGAAGCGATCGCGCATACCGAATCGTTTCACGGGCATTGGCAATTTATCAGACAGTAGCTCGGTAATTGCCCCGCCGAATCCTCCGGCAATCTGGGCTTCCTCGGCAGTGATAACACGACCTGTTTTCTTTGCGCTTGCGAGAATCGCTTCCTCATCAAGAGGTTTAATTGTTGGGACATGGATGACCTCGGCATTAATACCCTGTTTCGCCAACACCTCAGCAGCCACCAATAGTTGATAGGTCATCGTCCCAGTTCCCATTAAACTAATATCATTACCTTCATGTAATACGTAAGCTTTGCCAATTTCAAATGGTGAATCGGCTGTACTGAATATTGGTGTCTTTTCGCGAGCCAGACGAATGTAGGTTGGCTTGCCGTTTTCGGCAATGAGTTTTGTCGCCTTCTCTGCCTCGAGTCCGTCGCCCGGTGCGACCACAATCATATTAGGCAACACACGCATCAAAGCAATGTCTTCTAACATCTGATGTGTTGCTCCGTCTTTTCCCGTATAAATACCTGCATGCGAGCCGACAATTTTAACCGGTTGGTTATTCAGTGCGATAGTTGTCCGGATTTGCTCCCAGTTACGTCCTGGGCTAAAGGCCGCATAACTACTGGTAAAAGGAATCTTACCCGCACGGGCCATACCACTGGCAACCGTGACAAGGTTTTGTTCAGCAATACCTATTTCAACGAATCGTTTTGGAAAGGCATCTCTAAATAAGTGCATTTGAGTACTCTCTGTCAGGTCGGCACACAAAGCAACAATTGCTTCATTTGCTTCGCCAGCAGCCTTTAGCCCACGCCCAAAGCCGGTACGCGTCGGCTCAAGCTGCATATCATCAGTAAATAGCGTCGGGTTTAGCGGGTAACTCATATGCCGGCTCCTTCGTGTGTAATCTTGCCATCAAGCGTTCGGAGTTTCTCAAGTGCAACGCGTGCTTGATCAGCCTTGGCTGGAGCACCACCAACATCCTGGATACCCGGAGGAGTACCATGCCAGTGATAGTCATACTCCATAAAATCAACGCCTTTACCAGGAATCGTATGTGCGATAATTACCGTTGGACGATTACTAATTGCACGGCCCTGACTTGCGGCGTCAATAATACTTTCTATGTTGTGACCATCAATTTCGATCACATGCCAACCAAACGACTCCCACTTACCTTTTAGATCTTCGAGTGGCATAACATCTTCGGTCGTACCATCGATTTGAATATTATTTCTATCGATAAACGCTATCAGTTTTCCTAGCTTGTTTTTACCAGCAAACATCGCTGCTTCCCAGATATTTCCTTCGTCAAGTTCACCGTCCCCCATCATGACATAAACAAAACGATGAGTAATATTGTCGATATATTGCAATGAGTATGCGTATCCTGCGGCTTGAGATAATCCACTACCCAAAGGACCACTGGTATTTTCGAGGCCTGGTAGGCGTTCACGCTCTGGGTGTCCCTGAAGTCGCGATCCGAATTGGCGAAGGGTCAGTAGCTCTTCTTTATCAAAAAAACCTGACTCTGCCATAGCTGCGTATTGAACAGGAACTGCATGACCATTACTAAGTAGGACAATATCGCGATCTGCCCACTCAGGTTCTTTAGGACGGATATGTAAGATATTGAAATAGAGTGCGGCAAAGATATCAGCCATTCCTAGAGGACCGGCACTGTGTCCACTACCCGCTGCCTCAAGCATACGAATAATATCTTCACGAATGTCATTCGCCTTTTGCTCTAATTGAGGAATCGTTAATTGGCCCACCTATATTACTCCGTGCTTATTAATTTCTTTGACTAATATTTGATACGCACCCTCTGGGTCGGCTGCATTCGCAATTGCGCTTCCGGTGTTCAATACATCAACGCCACCTTGGGTAAGGGTATAGGCGTTTTCAGCATTAACCCCACCGTCCCAACCGATTTCAACTTCAGGATTGATCGCTCGAATCAAACGGACCTTTTCGAGTTGCATCAAACTTGCCGTTCCGCCGTATTTACCCAGTTCTCCAGAAAAGATCATAACGTGATCAGATTGTTTAATCGCCTCGGCGACGGTTGAAGGAACGGTCGAACGAAGAAGCGCTACCCCCGCCCTGATCCCCGATTGTTTAATCAGGTTCAGGAGGGCCAGCGGGTCTTCAGCCATTTCGACATGAAAGGTAATCAAATTTGGTTTCAACGCAATAATTTGAGGAATATGCTCTGACGGACGAGCGACCATGGCATGTACATCAACCTGCCATTCCTTTGGCCACCATAATTGGCTCTCGCCTAGTAAAAAAGTCGGTGCAAATTCGCCATCGCTGACATCAATATGTACCCGCTTTGCAAACGAATGAATACGATCAACTGCCGACTTGTATTGGTCAGCTGTCTCAACCGTAATCGAAGGGGCAATTACACTCATTCTATAACTCGTCGATCTGGGCATTACGCCGTTTATAACGAGGAGCAGCAGCAAACGGTGTATTGAGCCACGTTTCCAGAATGCCTTCCCAATCACCGTCATCAGTTATGCGTGAAGGGAGACACAGGATATTACTGTCGTTGTCATTGCGGGTCATCTTGGCTTCATATGCATCCCAAATGACGCTGGCACGAATTCCACGGAAACGGTTGGCTGCCATCGCCATACCTTGACCACCCCCACACAATAAAATCGCACGAGCATCGTCTTCACCTAATACCTTAATCGCAGCAGCTTGGGCGAATTGAGGGAAATCATCATCTGGGTCGAGTGTCGTATCACCGACGTCTTCGACGTCATAGCCATGTTTTGCGAGATACGCAAAAATCTTTTCCTTCAAATGGAATCCGTTGTGATCACTGCCCAGAAAGATCTTCATACTACGTTAAAGTATAAGCGTTTTACTACTGTTTGTGCAAGGTTTTACCAATATCGGCAACCAGCTCAACTAATCGATTACTATAACCCCATTCGTTGTCGTACCACACCATGACCTTAGCTAGATTTCCACCGACGACTTTTGTCAGTAGTAGATCAACAACGCCGGAATAGCTATTGCCTATGTAGTCACGACTCACGAGAGGTTCTTCGCTAACACCCAAAATACCTTGGTAATATGGCTCCGCTGCGGCTTTCTTAAATACATTATTCAACTCTTCAACTGTTACATCACGACCAAGTAGTACAGTGACATCGCTGATTGATACAACAGAGGTTGGAACTCGGATACTTAGTCCATCAAATTTGCCCGCTAGTTGAGGCAATGTTTTAGTTACCGCAATTGCGGCACCGGTCGTCGTTGGAACGATGTTTTCGGCTGCATTACGACCTTCGCGTAGGTCTTTTGATGGTGCATCTTGCAAGGCTTGGCTAGCGGTGTAGCTGTGAACAGTTGTGAGCATCGATTTCTCGACGCCGAATTCAGCATCGAGAATCGCCATCACCGCACCTAGTGAGTTCGTCGTACAACTTGCGTTACTGACAACCACGCTCGCGCCTTCGATTGAATCCTCGTTTGCACCCAGAACAATCGTGTCGACACCATCACTCTTAGTTGGGCCGCTGATAACTACACGTTTTGCGCCGGCCTTGATATGAAGCTCTGCCGATTCTTTATCAGTAAAACGACCGGTTGATTCAATGACTAACTCAACACCCAAATCACCCCAAGGCAGTGCCGCAGGATCTTTTTCAGCGAGTACTTTGATGTGCTGGTCATTCACAATAATACTGGTGTCATCAAATGATACCTTGTTCTTGTATGCACCATAGTTTGAGTCGTGCTGCAATAAGTACGCCAGTGTTTTTGTGTCGGTTAGGTCATTGATAGCGACAACCTCTAGATCATCGCGGTCAAATGCAATTTTGAACGCGTTTCGTCCAATACGTCCAAATCCATTGATACCAATTTTCGTTTTACTCATATACCCCTGTTCCTTAACGTTTTAAGCATAACTGCTTTCAAGTATAGGGGTTTTATTACTCAAGTCAAAGTTTTAATTTATACTGAATATTATGAATAAGCGCGATTTAATCGAGAAGGCGACGCCCCACTATGACGAGAATCAAATTCTCGAGCTTGAACATGCCGTTGACGTTGCCACCGAAGCTCACAAAGGTCAGAAGCGAAAAAGTGGCGAACCGTACATTATTCACCCGATCGCCGTCGCTGCTACCCTCATCGATTGGGGTATGGATATTGATAGCGTCATCGCTGGTATTCTGCATGATACCGTTGAAGATACAGAAATAACACTTGAAAAAATCGAATCATTGTTCGGTAAAGATGTCGCTTTCTTGGTTGATGGCGTCACCAAAGTGTCACAGGCCCGCGCTGGCATGCAAGACCTGGCCGAATACTTACCGCAGACAAAAGATAATTTGTCGAAACTACTGATTGCCGTTGGCCAAGATGTTCGTGTCCTTATTATTAAACTGGCCGATCGTCTGCATAACCTCGAAACACTGCAACACATGCCAAAGGACAAACAAACCAAGATCGCCCGCGAGAGTCTGGAAGTCTTTGGTCCGATGGCCGACAAATTGGGTATGGGCCGCGTTCGCATGCAAATTGAAGAGATCGCCTTTAGTTACCTCGATCCCGCTGAATTTCATAAACTGCAGAATATGATTCGAAAGCGGCTAGGCAAAAGCACTCGTAAATTAGGTGTCGTCCGCGATGAAGTCGACCGTGTATTGAAAAAAGAAAATATCAAGTTTGAAATTAATGGGCGCGTCAAAAGTATCTTTAGTTTGTACAAGAAACTAAAGAAGGTTGACGGCAACATCGACGATATCTATGACCTCATGGCTCTTCGTATTATTGTTGAAACGAAAGAAGATTGTTACCGAGTCCTTGGCATCCTTCACTCGATGTATCAACCGATGATTGCGCGTATTAAGGATTATATTGCGGTACCAAAACCAAACGGCTACCAGAGCCTCCACACGACGGTTATTACCCCATCAAAACAAATCGTCGAATTCCAAATTCGCACCTACGATATGCATGAATTTGCTGAACGCGGACTGGCCGCTAGCTTCCATTACCACGAGCAAAAGGATTCGAAAGAGTACCTACGTAAAAATAGTTCTGTCCTGCCTGCCAATATGCAGTGGATTACCCAGCTGCAAGAGATTGCCACAAAACTACGTGGGGGTGACGACATTCCCGATGATCAATTAAACGTCGATTTGTTTGGTAATCGCATTTTCGTCTACTCGCCAAAAGGTGATATCTACAACCTACCCGAAGGGGCATTGCCACTTGACTTCGCCTATCTGGTTCACAGTGATATTGGCAGACATGCCTATGGGTTTAAGGTAAATAGTGCAATTCAACCATTTGATAAACCCCTTCATAACGGTGACGTTGTTGAAGTACTGACGCGAAAGACTGCCACACCAAAGCAAACCTGGCTGGAACAAGTAGTTACCACGCATGCCCGTAGTAAACTTCGTGCCCAGCTACGCCAACTAGGTATTATCGAAGGGATTAGTCATGCCGCAGCAATCATTCGTGAAAAAACTCGAAAGAAAAAATCGTGAGCGATCCACTGGTGATCATTTCGACCGTAGCTGACGGGAGTATGTATAACCGACATGACCCACTCGATAGTAAGGTGATTAATAATCGTCGAACTTTCTTGTCTAAGCTAGGTATCGAATTGGTTCACGTAACGCGCGTAAAAACCGTCTATGATGGCGACAATTATTGCCGCTATCACGAGGTGACGCTCGCCGAGGCCGGCGACGGCATGCAAGATAACGAGGTAATCGTCGCCGATGGCTTAGTGACCCGTGATACCGGTCATGCCCTGATGCTTCCTGTTGCTGACTGTATTGGCGCAGTCTTTTACGATCCTAATCAACATATTTTAATGCTCAGCCATCTGAGTCGTCATAGTCTAGAGCAACAAGGGGGTATTCGCTCGGTTGAATATCTAGTCCAGCACTACACTGTCAATCCAGCCGACCTGAAAGTGTGGCTCACACCTGCCCCGGGCAAAGACGTCTATCCAATTTGGGCACTCGACAACAAAGGTATGAAGGAGGTAACTTTTGAACAATTATTATCAACTGGCATCACCTTTGAAAACATCATTGATAATCCAGCCGATTCTACCAAAGACCTCAATTATTACTCGTATAGCGAATTTATAAAGGGAAACCGCACTGAGGACGGTGACCATATGGTGGTCGCTGTCATGACAAATTAGATACGATCAAAAAAACCATCGGCAACAATCGCATCAAATTTTCGCTGAATTGGTCTTTCTAACTTCTTTATGTCGCTTAATGGTATCCATGTGTATTGATCGTGTTCCCAACTTATGATAACGTCGGGGCGACCGTTAGAAAAGCGATAGCCAAATAATGTGTGTTTGATCAAGTTCGTCCCCTTAAAATCAGGGTGTATAAACGTAATAGCTTCGTGCAGATCACGTTCCATCAATGTAATACCCGTCTCTTCGAGAATCTCGCGAATCAGGCCAGTATCAGGTGCCTCGCCTTCTTCGATGAATCCGCCTGGTAGGTCAGGTTCAAGTGGCGCATAGGGATGCGTCGAACTGCGGCGGAGAACTAGTACGTTATTGTCGGCATCCAGCAGTAAAACATTTGCCGCACGCTTTGGCTCCATTATACCCAACGCTTAACTGCTTCGTGGATGATAACTTTGGCCTCTTCGATATCACCCCATCCCTTCACAACCGTAGAGCCTGATTTCTTCAAATCTTTGTAGTGGTTAAAGTGGTATTCGATTTGTTTCTGTAGCTGCTCAATATCAGCAAGACTTGAGATCGCATTACCTGTGTTGCGATCATCGGCTGGAACAACGACGATTTTGTCGTCGACTTCGCCGTCGTCTTCAAATATCATCACACCAATAATCTTAGCTTCGAGGAAAATACCCGTCGGCAATGGTTCATTTGTGATAATCAGTGCATCGAGTTCATCACCGTCTTCATCAAGTGTCTGTGGGATAAACCCGTAGTTTGTTGGTTTCGCGAAAATTGCTGGTTCGACGCGGTCAAGCTGAAAGACGGCTTTTTCGCGATTCCATTCAACCTTGTGACTGCTACCCATGGGAATTTCAATAACGACGTTTACAACACCGCCATCAACATCACCAGGTGTCAGAATTTTATTAAAATCTGCCATTATATTCTCCTTTTTTCATTCTATCACCTGTTATTTTACCAGTTTTTGCTCGTAGGTTATATAATCACAAGGTACAACTATGAAATTACTCTTGCCCAAAGCCTATATCTCACAAGCTGCTGCCGACGTACGGAAAGCAACAGCGCGGGTAAATCTCATCTCGATGGTCATTGCTGATCATGACGAAACACACGAACTTATCGCTGAAATCGAGGCTGCTGCGCTTCGTGGTGTTACTGTGACGGTATCTGCCGACGTCTTTACCTATGGTGAAGTAAGTGGCAGTTTCTTACCGATCAAGTATTACAGCAAGAATGCTAAGTTGGCCACCCATATGGCAAAAAAACTCAGGGCTGCAGGCGTGAAGTTTTCATGGCTTGGACGGGCTCGCCTGACTATTTTCAATGGTCGTACCCACAGCAAATGGTGTGTTGTTGACGATACCGTCTATACCTTTGGTGGCGTTAACATGTATGAAAAAGGCGTCGATAACGTCGATTACATGTTCCGGCAGGTAAATAAGCGCCTCGCCGATCGCCTCGTCTATGAACAAGGGCGTATCACCAAGGCCGAACGGACCACGACTAATTACCCTAGTGTTGCGTATGAGTTAGATGATGAGACTGTCCTGATTGATGGTGGCATCATCACTCAATCGGTTATTTACCGTCGAGCCTGCGAACTCGCACTCGAGGCAAAAAGCGTTATTTTCGTATCACAGTACTGCCCAACCGGAAAACTAGCCCGTATTTTAAAACGACGAGACACGAAGTTTTATTTCAATCGACCAGAAATGGCTGACACGATTAATGCCATGGTACTGCGACTTAATACTTTATTGAGTCGTATAAAAACACACTATAAACGGAATGTTTACTTGCATGCAAAATTCATTATTTTCACGATGGAAGACGGATCAAAAGTTGCCATCACCGGTTCGCATAATTTTGCTTATACTGGCGTACTATTCGGAACACGCGAAATTGCCCTCGAAACAAAAGATCCGAACGTGATTTCTCAGCTCGAATCTTTTTACGAAACGTATATCGCTTAACTCTTTTTGGTCGCAAAGTCGTCGAGGTATTCACGAATAGAAAGTGCTGCGCTGGCGCCTTCACCGACTGCACTGGCAATCTGCATGGTCGCACCACTTCGTACGTCACCACTCGCAAATATGCCTTTTATGTTCGTTTCCATATGGGCATCAGTCTTGATCAGACCAACCTCATCGAGTTCAATACCACTCCCTTCAAGGAACTGCGTATTTGGCAACAGGCCGACGAACACAAAGACACCATCAGTATCAATAGTAATTGGCTCACCGCTTTTAATCGCATTCACCGCACTCACCCGTCCATCAGTAGCAATGATTTCTTCAGTCGTCGTATTCAAGTGAATCGTAACTTTTCCCTCATCAACGAATTTCTGTAGGGTGTGCTGCAATACTTCACTTGCCTTAATGGTACTGCGTACCAATAGGTCAATATGTGAGGCATAGCGCGTAAGGAAAATTGTTTCTTGTAGCGCTGAATTGCCTCCACCAATGACGACTAATTTTTTGTCACGGTAAAATGCCCCATCACAGGTTGCGCAGTAATGCACGCCACGGCCATAAAATTCTTTCTCACCAGGAACGCCAATTTTCTTGTAGTCACTACCAGTTGCGATAAGGACCGTTCTTGCCTTCACTTCGACGCCATCAACGGTAACGACTTTGACATCACCCTCGTCACGAATCGCAGAAATATCTCCGAAATCAATATGAGCACCGAATCGTTCGGCTTGCTTTTCGAGTAACTCAGCGAGCTTCAAACCCTCAACACCATCAGGAAATCCTGGGTAATTATCAACGACGTCGGTGATTGCCGCAAGGCCTCCAATTGTCGCTTTTTCGTACAAAATCGTATCGATATCTTCACGGGTGGTGTACACGGCAGCAGCCAGTGCACTGGGCCCCGCTCCTACCATGATGACGTCTCGAATTTCTTTGCTCATACGTTTCCTTTTACTATATTTAGTATAGCACTTATTATTGCTGGGCAGCAGTGTAATATTTGATTAATTCAGCTGAAGGCTGGATTGTTTCCGGTGTAGGGATAATCATGACCACAAACTTGATAGGTGTATTCGGTGGAATTTGGTCTCCGCTGCCGGTTGCACCATATGCTTTGTCGGCTGGAATTGTTAACTCACGAATGCCCCCAACCTTCATACCCACGGCACCCTCGGTCCAACCCGTGATGACTCCCCCAGGACTCACCGATAGCGGTTTTTTTAATTTCGTGCCGTCGATTGAACCATCAAAGACAGTTCCCCCTGGGTTCCAACCTATATAATAGGCACTGAAGGTCGAGTCGGCAGTAATATCAGCGCCGTCGCCTATCTTTAGGTCTTCGGTCTTTAGTGTGGTAACGCCCGCTGCATCGAACGCCGCAGGTCGGGTTGCGTACTGATTAAATTCGCTAAAATATTTCGCTGATAGCTCTGTTGTTTGGGCTTCTACTTGTGCCTGATATTCACTCGTTAATTCAGCTAATTTTGCTTGATCATTTTTCTGGTTATTGGTCGAAAGAATAATAATAACGAACGAACCAATCGTTCCGACGGTTAGTACTACCGCAATTATCCAAATACCAATCCGTTGCGCACGAGAAGCGGCCATATATGTCTCCCTATTAAACTTTCCTAATTATACCATGGCGACACCTAGATAATGGTGGCGTTCAATTGGCCTTTTACCGCATCTGAAAGCGTATTCATGACGTCAGCAACTTCATCACCGGTCAATGTTTTGTCATACGATGCTAATTTGATACGAATCGTAATGTTCTTTGTGTCACCAGATTCTGGTTGATACAGATCAACTGGTTCAATCGAACTAATCAACGAACTGTCTTGTAACGAGACGAGGGCGGTATCAACAATCTGTTGGTACGTCGTATCACTGCTGACTTGAAAACATATGTCGCGTTCTGTCCCAGGGTACTTACTTAGTGGTCGGTAACCAGTTTCTAAAGTATTAACCGCTTTTAATAGTCCACGCGGAGCAATTTCAAAGCCAGCACTTTGTTCGGACAACTTAAAGGCTTTTTGAACCGAACGTTTGAATTCACCAATAACGCCGATCCGTTCGCGAGTTGCACTGTCCCATACTCTGGCACTTCGAAGGGGCTCAAAAGGTTGCGTGACAGGAAAGTTCGAGTTTTCCTCGAGTGGTTCATAGGTAAACGTCAGACCAAGTGAGCTAGCGATATAGTCCAGATACTGTTTTGCCTCGTAGTAGGCCGCCCCGTCTTGCTTGCGACTTGAACTTACCACAAATGCTAGCCCATCGAGTTCCTTTGGAACATTTTCCTCGGTCAAATCATTCAGCTTGGTGTGGAATTTATTCAGTTCGAATAACGCAAAGTGATCGTACCCAGCTTTGATGTTCGGATGGATATTCGTGAGCAAGCTCGGCAGGATGCTTTGTCGGTAGTACTGAAGTTCAGGGCTAATACTGTTGGTCAGACGATACGCATCGTCAGGATTTTGTCCGGCTTTTCGCATCATATCACCATGAACGAAACTATAGGTCAGTACTTCGTTGGCGCCGGCTCGCGTTAATATCTGACGTAGTTTAGTACGTAGTTTGTCAAAGTTATCAGGTTCAATAGCGGTAAAGTCACGTGCTGGAACGGTCAAGTTGATCGTGTCAAACCCAGACAAGCGACCGATTTCTTCGATCACGTCTTCGGGAATATGAATGTCATTACGCCAATACGGTACGCTGACCGTCGCCTGTAAATTACTAATCTTTACACCAAATTCGACGTTTTCCAGTAGTTCTTCGATGTCTTCGGCAGCAAACTGGGTTCCTAATGTGTTATTTACTTGCTGTTCACTCACCTTAATAACGATTTGATCGTGCTTACCAGGATAGACATCGGCAACACCACTCGCAATGGTAGCGCCGGCTAGTTCAGCCATCATCTTTGCCGATTCGACCAATACGGGTGCACCGAGTGCACCGGGAAGTCCCTTCGTCAGGCGCGTAATGGCCTCGGTAAAGACACCGTGACGCATTTGCATGTTACGAAGGGTATACAAGTTAAAAGTAGCACATTCCAACAAAATTCGCTTGGTAGAATCGTCGATTTCAGTGTCAGCGCCACCCATCGCACCAGCCAAGCTGACGGCCGTCTCACCATTAGCCACGACTATATCTTCGGGGTGTAGCTCGAGGATTGTTCCGTTCAATAGTTTCAGCGTCTCGCCTTTTTTGGCACTTCGAACATGGATATCAATTAACCCATCATTCACGGCAAGTAATTTGTCATAGTCAAAGGCATGCAGTGGCCGACCTGCGAGTAGCATCATGTAATTAGTGACATCGACGACAGCACTGATCGGACGAATACCACTACGAGCCAAGTAAGTCTGAATTTGAATTGGTGACTGCGCACTTTCAATAACATTCGACAATACGATTGCTTGAAATCGGTCAGACAGCGTCGGATCATCGATGGTAACTTTCGGTGTTTCGACAGAACCATCGCCAGCAAGCTTCGCGCCAAGCTCCATCAACCATTCCGGAGTGTTAAACTGCTTACCTTGAATGCCTGCGACTTCGCGGGCGAACCCAATAATACCAAACGCATCGGGACGATGAGTCAGCGACTTATTTTCGATGTCTAATAGATAGTCATCTAGTTCATATAATTCGGCAAAGCTCGTGCCTGGTTTAGCCTCTTTATCAATCTCTAAAATACCAGTGTGGTCATCATATAAATCAAGCTCTTTGGCACTGGCGAGCATACCGTTGCTCTTGTAGCCTTTTAATTCACGAGTTCCGAGCACAAATGGTTCTTTGTCGTTGAATGTTTCAGGAACGGTACTAGCTGGTGGCAACCACGCAGCGAACATCCCCTCATGAACATTGGGTGCACCACAGACAACCTGCACATACCCACTCGCGTCACGCTCGATGTCTTTTAGCTTGCCACCGTCATCAACCTTCGTTAGATGCAAGTGATCGATTCCTTCAATATCAACACAGTCAACGACTTTTACGACAATGACATCCTTGTATTTATCAGCGAGATTCTCAACGCTCTCGATCTCTACCAAACGCTCACCAATCAAG
>JBAQNZ010000039.1:0-2943 GCA_049304275.1 Candidatus Microsaccharimonas sp.
CTCCAGGCTCGTTTGATGAGCCAAGCACTCCGAAAACTCACAGGTATCATCAACAAGAGCCACACAACCGTGATCTTTATCAACCAAATTCGTATGAAGATTGGTGTTATGTTCGGTAATCCCGAGACAACTACTGGTGGTAACGCGCTAAAGTTCTATGCCTCGGTTCGATTAGATATTCGCCGAACTGGTCAGATTAAATCTGGTGAAGAGATCATCGGTAACCGTACAAAGGTAAAGGTGGTAAAGAATAAGATTGCTCCTCCTTTTAGAGTTGCTGAATTTGACATCATGTACAACGAAGGTATCTCAAAGACTGGTGATGTTCTCGATCTTGCCGTTCTTCACGGTATCGTTGGTAAATCTGGTGCATGGTTTGACTACGCCGATGCAAAGATCGGCCAAGGACGCGAAGCAAGCAAGCAGTATCTCGCTGAAAATCCAAAAGTCCTTGCAGAAATTGAAGCGAAGGTTCGTAAGAAAGTCGCCGAAGAAGCTGTTTAAGATCATTTCGATCGTAAAATGAAAATAACATCCATATCGGTACAGGTGCGCGACAGAGATCGCGTTAATGTTTCGGTTGACGGTAAGTATCGTTTTAGCCTTGATGTTTTACAGGTAGGAAGTCTGGGTCTAAAAATCGGTAACGAATATACCGAAGCTCAGATGACTAAACTTGAGGAAGAGAGTCAGTTTGGAAAACTCTATACGAGGACGTTAGAGTATGCGCTAATGCGCCCGCGTAGCCTTCGTGAAGTTACCGACTACTTGTATCGCAAAAACCGTGACATGCGGACTAAGACGGGTGAGGTGCGCAAAGGTGTATCAAAACAATTAACCGAACGAGTATTTCAAAGACTGGTCGAAAAAGGCTATGTCGACGATGAGAAGTTTGCTCGTTTCTGGATCGAGAATCGTAATCTGTGCAAAGGAACGAGCAGGCGAAAACTCTCTGCTGAACTGGCCGCTAAAGGTGTCGAAAAATCCATAGTCGACCAGTTGTTAGGTGAGAGTGAACGGACTGACGACGACGAAATAAAAAAGATTATTGCAAAGAAAAAATCTCGTTATCCTGATGAAGCGAAATTGATCGCCTATTTAGCGCGTCAGGGATTCAACTACGACGATATAAAAGTAGCGCTAGCAGACGATAGCGAGGATTAAGCTTCTGCTTCAGGTCGTGGTGTAGGGCTGCGAAATGGGTTAACGTATTCGTGACGAACTGACTTCATGACTGGCTCATGAAGTTTTTTCTTTGTGCTTTTTATGATGATAGCGTCATCATTAATTTCTACAATTTGTGTGCGATGAACGAGGAGGCTTGTTTCAGTTATTCCCCGTAGTATACCGCGTTTGACATTGAGTTGTTGGATCATGAAACTTCCTGTATCGACCGAGTAGTCCTCGATCTTGCCAAGTTTCTGTTTGTCAGTATTAATAACGGCTTTGCCGATAATCCAGTTTCCCATGGCGTGTAGTTCTTCGACTTTAATCACGTCGTGGAGCCCCAGTAATTCATCGGTGCTATCAATGATCATGCCGATGCCACTCATTTCACGGATATCGGCAGTGCGAAGAAAAGAAGGGTGTTCAGTCAGAAGTGGCCCATCAACTTCGTAGGCAACGATCTTGAGGTTCGTCGGGTCGATGAGTGGTCGAGTGATGCGGGCAAGTCGAGTACCTGTCTGAAGACTCATGACAGGTGTTTCGTGAAGTCGTGATCCAAGGACAAGCATATGTTTAGTATAAGCTTTTTAGTGGTCTGGCGCTACTCGCCAAACGGATTCGTCCGTCCGTTTGATAGATCGAGTGCAGGAATAGTTTCGTCACTAGTATGGAGTTGTTTGATTCGATCAAGTGTGGCTTGGTCGATACTGCCTGTATTGTTGGTTGGGGTGTAACCATCTGTACTTGAAGTATCAACAAACATATAGTTGAGCATTAATACAGCGTAACTCAATCCAGCAACGATAAAGACGATAAACATTGTCAAATGGAAACGGGTGAATATGCGGATAAGTGGTTTAAATAGTGATCCAACAGTCATGTTTTTCATAATTTACCTTGTTGAAATCCCTATTGTTATTGTTTCGGTCTCAACTGTTTTGTTTACATCACCGGTCTTAGGGCGGTTCAAACTGATTGAGGCGATTTGCATCTTTGGAAGGTTACCTTCAATTGCATCAAGGAATTGGAGAAGTTTACTGTAGTCGACTGGTGATTGAAGCGTGATAACAAAACTTCGCGCGCCAACCGCAGATGTTGCTCCGCCAAAATCAGTATTCTTAATCGAAATACCAAAGGTACTCGCATATTTTTGTACGTCCTTAAGGGCTTGTGATTGATAATTTGCTTCGGTTGCAAAGACGAGATTAGCCTTGTTTACCAGTGTTTCGCTTTGGGCGAGTGCTTGTTTGAGTTTCTGTAGCTCATCAATACTTCCTCCGCTTGCATCTGCATCGGCAACGGTGTGATTAACATCAATCGAGAACTCTCGTACTTTCTCAAGTCCTAAGTAGAATCCTCCAGCAATACCAAGAATCAGTAAAACGATTACAAAGCCAAGCAGACCACGTACTGATGTTGCCTTTATACCACCTGATTTTTTCATTGAGCGATCGTCCTATTGAGGGTTAACGTAAGGGTGGCCGAAACAGGGTATCCTTCAATACCAGCTGACCCATCGGATATCGCATCGAAATTTACACCAGTAAAGTAAGGTGAGCTCTGGAATTTGTCACGGAGCGTAACGGTATCATTGGTTGTTTTCGCATATATTTTTAGTGTTAAAGGGGTGCCACTAAATGAAGAGGTATCAAGCTCTACTTTTTCGAGTACGGTTCCGGGGGGCATTTGTTCAGCGATTCGCATGAGGACGGTAGAATAGGGAACTTCTTGATCAAGGATTGCTTTCGTTCCAGATAGGCTAGTACTAAGTGCATC
>JBAQNZ010000040.1:0-10953 GCA_049304275.1 Candidatus Microsaccharimonas sp.
TGGCAGTGCTCGCTCTAATCATCGGCACGGCGCTTCGGCGTCGTGGACTGGGAACGCTCCTGACGGTCATTGCGACCGTTCTGGCGATCCTCGGCGGAATCTTCGGTCTGGGTCTCGTACCCACGCCGAGCGATCCCGTGAAGTGCGTGGTGTCCCAGGGGTCCTCGACCCCCGGTGTGCACCTCTACTTCTTCGATACGGGCAAGCAGACGGGCGGAAGCTTCGGTACTCCGGTGGTCAACACCGCCGGCGACCAAGCCACGTTCGACGAGCTGCACGAACGCCGTGCCTGCGATCCCTATCTGGCAGCTGCTCACGCTGAGGACTACGGGCTCATCCCCGAAGGTTCGAAGAACCAGTTCGCTGCGCGCTTCAATGCGTCCGCGTCGCTCTGGGGGCAGTACAACGCTCAGATGGAGAAGATGGATAGCGAGCGCAAGTCTGCCACGGTCATCGACGTGCCTGCTGGTACGTCGTCGTGGTACATGGCAGATCGTCCCGACGGGACGATCTGGATGCACGATGGCTCAACCGCCTTCGATGGACACTCGCTTGTGATCACCTTCGCAGACGGATCGACCGTTTCCCTGCGTCTCGAGTGCGGCTTCCAGCCGGTCTTCGATACGCCTCCGGGCAACCCTTCGTGCCCTCCCTCGTGGGGGCCGAAGTGCTTGGAGCCCAAGGACGCTTCGCTGTCGACGCTCGCCAATGGTGAGGTCGCCGACTGGAAGCTGAACGACGGCACGCTCCTCCGGGTCGACACCGGCACCGAATCCACCGTGCTCGATGAGCACCCGCAGGAGACTGCGGAAGAGAAGGAGGAGGAAGCCGCTGTTGACAACCAGGCCGACGAGGTTGTTCACGAAGCGGAGATCGCCGATGATGTCGTGGTCGAAGACACCACCATCGTCATCTCCACTCCTGTGCCACTCCCGCCGGGTTAAACCTACTACCCTGTGAGGGGGTGCGGCCACGCTGGCCAAACCCCCTCGCAGAAAGGACTTACCGATAACCCTAGGGTTGATTCTGTAAACTTTGTCTACATCGAGTCAGCCCTAGTGGGCACCCTTTTAACGGGGATTGCCCCGACGTACACTCAACCCTTGTGATGATCCGATTTCTTGACTTAACAACCTGGCAACAATTGTTTTCATTTTTTATATGTTCCAACTATTAATATTGATTCGATCCTGCGAGACGAATCAAGAAGGAGATTATATGAGTCTATTTTCACTCATTCGACGTGCTCCGAAACGCCTGACGGCGGCCGCTTTAATGATCGCTGCTGCGATTATCATCCCGACTGCCGCGCTGGCTTGGGGACCAAGTCGTGATACCTACACGATTGAACAGCCTGCTGATAAAGTAGTGTTCAACTCAATCACTAACAACCCTAACTACGGTGACGAACGAAACTTCGTAACCATCAAAGACGCTGCTAACCAGAATGCTGGTGGCTGGGTTGATGACATCACCGTTGCAAACAACAAAGAATACTACGTTCGTATGTATGTTCACAACAACGCCGCTGCCAACCTTAACTTGGTTGCACACAATGTAACGGCTAAGTTCAATGTTCCTACCTACAATGCGAACCAAGTTCAAATTGATGGTTACCTATCGTCAACGAACGCTGACCCAACGCAAGTGTGGGACCAAGCGATCTTCCACGGTAATGGTGACTCAAAGTTCAAACTGCAATACGTTGCAGGTTCTGCAAGCTACACCAACAACGTATTTACAAGTGGCACTGGCCTTCCCGACAGCATTGTCAGCACCGGCGCACAGCTTGGTTACAACCAAATGAACGGTGACATCCCAGGATGTTTCCAATTCGACGGTATCGTTATCTTTAAGGTCAAAGCTGTCACCAGCGAATTCGACGTTCAAAAGACGGTTCGTATCAACGGTGCAACTGACAAGACCTTCAAAGAAAGCGTCACTGTAAAACCTGGTGACAAAGTTGATTACCAAATCTACTTTGAAAACAAGGGCGGTGCCGTACTAAACGACGTTAGCATCAAAGACACCCTTCCTGCTGGTATGACCTACGTTGCTGGTTCAACCATGTTGTACAACGCCAACGGTAACCGTACGGTTGCTGACGGTATTACGACAACTGGTTTGAACATCGGAAACTACGGTCCTACGGCAAACGCCTACCTACGCTTTACCGCTCAAGTAGCAGCAAACGACAACCTTCCTGTTTGTGGACCTAACACTCTGAAGAACGTTGTTAAAGCAACGACTGCAGTTGGTGCAAAGGAAGACGACGCGAACGTTATCGTTCCAAAAGAATGTCAGCCAGAAGTGAAGTACACTTGTGACGCATTAGCGATCACTCGTATTTCGCGAACTGACTTCACATTCCAAACTACGTACACTGTTCAAAACGCTACCTTCAAGAACGTTACCTACATCATCCGTGATGACAAGGGCGTTGAAGTCGAGCGCAAGACCAGCACTAACACGACTCTGAACTACACTCAGACAAAGGTTGGTAAGTACACTGTCGAAGCTGTCATTACGGTTACCGTAAACGGCCAAGACAAAACTGTAACAAGTGCTAACTGTAAGAAAGAGTTTGAAGTTCCTTCAACTCCTGAATACTGTCCTATCCCAGGCAAAGAATACTTGCCAAAAGATAGCAAGGACTGTGTGAGCGTTCCTGAACTGCCACACACCGGTGCAACTGAAAACATTGTTGCCATTGTTGGCCTAGGTGCCCTGATCGCTAGCATCGCTTACTACGTTGCCAGCCGCCGTGCACTGAACCAATAAGAGTCTGACCGCTCTCTATGACTGAAGCGATTCAGATCAAAGTAGCCCCTGTCGAAAGATAGGGGCTACTTTTGATATACTAGAACTACTATGGCAAACAAGCAGAAGAAAAAACGCAGTAAAGTGTATAGGGGAGTGGACGCCGCTATTGATCGGCCTGCTGTCACCCGTATTTCAGCAGTCAACCGTTCACGCATCGGCCAATGGTGGTTTGATCACAAACGAATTGCTCGACCAATCATAATCGGTGTCGCCGTTATCACTGTCGTTGTTATTCTCGTTCTCGAACTGGTTCGTATCGCTTCAAACGCGTAGTTTTTTAATCGGTAAACGAAACCCAAAGGTACTTCCCTTGCCTTCTTCAGATTCAAAAATTATCGAACCATCATGGGCGTCAATGACTTTCTTTGCCAGGAATAGCCCCACACCTGTTCCATCGGGGCGTTGCTTTCGGGCATTTGTTGCTCGGAAGAATTTGTTGAACAATTGTTCTTTTTCGGCATCAGGTACGCCAATACCTGAATCTTTAACGACCATTTCGATACCTGTCTTATCCTTCTTTAATTCGATCTTGATCGATGAATTATCCTTCGAATAATACATAGCGTTGTCAGCGAAGTTCATAATCACCTGACGAATCTTCGACTCGTCCAGATCAAGTTCAGGGATATTCTTTGGACGTTTGTACGTGAACTTTAGTCCCCTCGCCGCTGCATTGGTTTCCAGACTTTCGATTTCTTCTGCAACAACTTTCGCGAGGTCTGTTGGATGCTTTTCAATAATGAACTTACCCGTCTGTAGTCGTGACACATTTAAAAAGTCACCGATCAAACGAACCATGCGCTCACTACTCATGAATGCTTCGTCCAGTAAATGTTTTTGATCAGGCGTTACCTTACCGACATCACCTTCAGACAACATACTAATATAGCCTTTAATACTCGTCAGTGGAGTTCGCAACTGGTGACTAGCCATACTAATGAATTCATCCTTGGCTTCATCGAGTTTTTGCAGCTGGGCATTACTGGCACGAAGTTCTTTGGTTGCTGAATCGATGCGCTGTTCCAGATTGGCGTTCAAATCTTTTACCTGTTGGACTGACAATGCATTCTGGATTGCGATCACCAGCTCGTCGGATACAGTGCTAAGGACTCGTAGGTCGCGGTTGCTATAGGCTGATGTCAAATGGTCGCCTAAGCATAGAAACCCGACAATGTGATCTTCTTGTACCAGTGGCATCACCAACTCAACTTTATAGGTGACCAAGAGTCGTTTGATCTCACGATTATTTTCTAATAATGACGTCTGGATGATGCGTGGGTTTTCAAAAAGATAATTCTCAAGTACCCGAGCGTCGAGCGATGGTATTTTTCCATACTGCTCGGTACCAGCCGTGATGTGTCGCCCTTCGATGGTTCGAAGTGAAAAGAACACTTGCTCACTTTTGAGTGTCTTCGCAATGTTATCCGATATTCGTTCAAGAAGTCGTTTTAAGTCTGTAGTTGAAACTAGTAAACGATTCAAGGTCGCAAAAAAATCATCGCTATTATACTCATCCTTGTAAAAGACTTTGTTGGTGATTTGATCGAAGAAATGTTTTACCGGCTGAAATATCAGTGCCAAGATCAAACTAATAACGACACCATTAATCGCCTGCCCAGCAGTAACAAATACGTTGCCGAATAATGTCGACAACAAGAATGCCATCACGAAGTAGCTTAGCGCTAACGTGATAAGGACCAATGAATACGTCACGCTTCGTACAGCCGCTCGTTTAATATCGAACATGCCGTGACGAACGATGCCGTAGGATACGCCGGTGATTATAAACATGCCGGCAAACAGTCCGACCATTGTAAATCCAAAGATATTCCACCCAACTGGCAGTAATACGTTACTAACTAATATTGTCGCAATAGCTACACCAATACTGACAAACAATACTCGCGCTTTCGCCCGTTCACGGAATGATTTTTGACGAACGCCACGCATTAAACGATAGAAAATCAGACCGCTAATATAGACAACGATAAAGAAATAGGCGAGTGCAAGTAGCCCAAAATTTACTCCTACAACAGATGTCTGATCAACAAATGCGCTCGTGACTGCCCATGGGGTAAGCGAAATCCCCATACCAATCAGCACCATAGCGATCGTCACCCCAGTCGCAATCCCCGACGGCTTTTGATGGGTCACCCGTGTAATAAAAACCAACAAAGTGAATAAACCAAGTATCGATACAAAGAATAGTAATCTATTCAACCAAAGAATAACCGAACTATCAAATATGGTGATGTTACTGACATAGTTCGATGTGCCCCATAGCGCAAAGACCACCAAAAAATAAAAGAATGAACGATTAATACGGTCACGAATACCGCTGCGGGCAATCAATACAATAAAGGCTACAAAGAAAACCTCAACCAACATAAACGTGATAAGCGCAAGCAGATTCATGAGGTGATTATACTACAGTTAGGCCTGGTGTTTTGGAGGTTTGGGTTGTTTTGGGTGACTACGACCGAATTTCGTCCGAAGTGCAGCGATGGCGACACTAGTGGTAAACCTGAGACTGCGAGATTTTACTTCAAATGATCCGTCTTTAGCGTCAATCGCTCGGCCATGTGGTGCCCACGATATCCACTTGTTCCAATCTGGATTGATATCAGACAATAAGTGAGCCACGGCTTTCGTTCCTGCATCACCCGCCGCAAACTGTACGCCCTGCGCAACGGTCGGAGCTGATATTTCACCACTCACAACCTGTTTCAAGACCTCAACGTTGGCATATGTTGGAATGTGAGGTGCCCATTTTGAAATGGGAATCGAATAGTCTGGAGCCTCGGCCTGTGTGGCAATTTCTTCAAGACTTAGGTGAGGATCGATTCCAAGGTACTCCTCGAATGTCATTCCCTTAGGCTCAAATGACGTAGTGTACGAACCGAAACCAATATTCAATGTCATAAGGACAGGTACATTCTGTTCTCTTGATTCTCGTGCGATCATAACGCCCAATTGTGGCATCGTAAACTCGGTTTCATCGATAACCAAGTCACTGCCATCAATAAAGGCATCAATATTGTCTTCGTTAACACCAATAGGGAATACTTCGACTGTCGCGCCCAACGCCCGAAGTTCCTTCGCAAGGACCATGGCTTTATTTTGGCCAATCGTTTCATAACTTGCGCCCACCTGTCGATTTAGATTCTCGACACTAAATACTTCTGGGTCAGCCAGTTTGAAATTCAATACTCCTGCCCGAGCCAACGTGAGCGCTAACTGACCGCCATCGCCCCCAGCCCCTGCAATTGCAACCGTTGAATGCCAAAGTTTTTCTTGTTCCTCAGGGCTGTAAAAACCGCGATTTCGTTCAAATTGAGCCGGATTTGGTGCACCTAGGTCAGACAATGAGACACGACCCAGCCCCCTAGTAGCATTTGCCCTCTCAAAGAACGGCGCAAATGGTTTATCGAGAATACTTCCTCGAAGTTTCTCCCTCGCTTCTTCCTCAGCAAGCATACGCATATCTCGCCCATGAATTTGCGACGTAATGTAGCGAGGCTGCATCTCAACCAAGTGATTTTTTGTTCCATTGTAATGCTCGATAATCATCGGATCACCGATTTTTGTCAGCCCGATTCCGATATGTTCACTTAACTCTCGGTGTAATCTGTCTTCCAGAACGGCATAGATAGTATCACTCTTACCTTGTGTCGCTTTTAGCGCAGCTCGCATCAGTGCAAGGCTGACTAACATCCCCTCACTACTTGGCATCTTGTCATGTAACAATCGTGAAATTTCTTGAACTTTCTCGGGTAATAACGTGACGAACTCATCTTCGGCTGGCAAAGGTTGATTACCATCGCCACGATTAATAACACGGACCGTTCCTATGACTTCACCTTCATCGCTTACGGCAACGAAGTGATCAGATCGACTGTCATATTTGTCGAATTCGGCACCGTTTTCATCAAGAGCTTCTTCGGTAATATATTTCTTTCGTAAATAAACAACCGCACGAAGCTTACCCATTTGTAACCACAACTCTTCATCTTCTGGTGTGATTTGACGTGTTGTAAACGTAATCTCACGTTCAATTTCGGGCGTAAGGCTAGCTGATTCAGCAATCAACAGATCGGGATTTGGAATGATATCTGTCATAACAGAGGTACTATACCTTCAAATGCCCATTTTGTCTACTTTTTATTTTCCACCAGTTACTCTATTATGTAACCATGACCAAAATTGCCATCATTGAAGACGATCCCGTTATCAGCCAGATGTACCGTATGAAGTTCGAAGCGGATGGCTTTGAAGTGCAACTTGCTAACAATGGTAAGCGTGGAGTTGCGATGGTCGAGGCATTTACACCTGACCTTATTCTGATGGATCTGCAGATGCCCGAAATGGGTGGTGCCGAAGCATTGGGCCTCATTCGCAAAAACGAGTGGGGGAAATCTATTCCTGTTATTATTCTGACGAACCTAGGTCAAGAAGAATCACCAAAAGAGATTAAGGATCTCGGTATCCATAGTTATATCGTCAAGGCCGAACTCACACCACGACAAGTTGTTCAGCGCGTCAAAGAAGCCCTTGGTGTTTAACTGTGTTTAATCGTGTGTAAGTTTAAGTAACTGCTATTTAACTGTCGTGCGAGCTGCCTGAATCACATTTTCAAACAATGAAGTGACCGTTAATGGACCAACCCCGCCTTTTTCGGGTGTAATTGTCAGGTCGGTGCGTTCGCGAACGTCGTCTGCTAAATCACCGACGATCTTGCCATGTTCAGCGGCCGTTCCTGCATCAACAACCACTGCGCTTGGCTGCAGCATTTGACTGGTAATCAATCCTGGGACGCCTGTAGCTGACACGACGATGTTCGCTGCACGCAGTGACTGACCTAAATTATCAGTCGAACTATCATACACGGTGACGTCATAGCCAGTCGTTGACCATAGCTTCGTCAGTGGCGCACCTACTAGGCGACCATTACCAACAATTGCAATTTTCTTGTCTTTTAACTCAATGTTGTAGCCTGCTAATAGCCAGTCTATCGCCATAGCAGTTGCTGGAGTAAAAACAGCATTCGCCCCTAACCCATCAACATCTTTTTCTAGCGCAACAGCATTCACGGCCACTTCAGTATCGTCGGCGTCAGCAAGTGGTAACTGAATGATAATGCCATGGACAGTTGGGTCGTCGTTCAAATTCTGAATTGTTAGTATCAGATCTTTTTGGTCAATTTTGTGAATTGCCACATCAATCAACATATCTTCGCCGTACTCTTGTTTCAAACGAACATACGTATCAATCACTGGGTCGTCGATAGTCTGAATAATTGCTAGTTTTGGAAATACTAGCGAGGCTTGCCTCAGGGCGCGAACTTGGCGAGCTTGGCGTTCTTTTATAAAATCTGCCAGTTCTCGTCCATCAAGAATCTTCATCTGTTCTAGCTTAACAAATCGTGTGCTACAATGAAACCACTATGACATTTTTATCAACAATCGCACAAAGCTATAGCAACTCTAGTTATGACTCGTACTACACGACGAGCGCAGGCGATACCGCTGCCGGCACAGCCATCGGTATTGGTGTATTTATTTTCTACATACTCTTTATCGCCGCTATTTACGTCGTCAGTGCAATCTTTACCGGTAAAATCTTTAAAAAGGCTGGTGTTGAATCGTGGATCGCTTGGGTTCCTTTCTATAGCGGTTGGAAGCTTAACGAAATTGGTGGTCAACAAGGTTTTTGGGCTATTCTTACCATCGTCCCTATCGTGCAGTACGTATCAATCGTCTTTATGTTCATCTCGATGTATCACATCGGTAAAAAACTTGGTAAAGAGGGTACCTTCATCCTTCTTGGTATCTTCCTTCCACTCGTTTGGATAATCTGGCTGGCTATAGACAAATCAACATGGAACGATAGCGCTTCAAGCGCACGATCACTTGACCCTAACGCCGCTGCAAAAGTTGCTACTCCAACAGCTTAATTACTCGCTACATAAAAACAAAAACACCGGATATTTGCCGGTGTTTTTTCTTAACAAACTGTTACTTATTCATACTTAACTTTGGAGGGCCAGGTGGGACTTGAACCCACGACATTCTGCTTAAGAGGCAGACGCTCTAACCAGCTGAGCTACTGGCCCGCAATGGTACACCCGGACGGATTCGAACCGCCGACCCTCTGTTCCGAAGACAGATGCTCTAATCCACTGAGCTACGGGTGCGTGACTTTGCACGAAAGTACAGGGGTCATTGTAGCATAAAAGCTTCGCTAAAGCTATAATCTATTAGCAATGGAAGTTCACACAAACATACCCCTGAAAAACTTTACGACAATGAAACTGGGTGGCCCGGCACAGTTCTTTGTTGAAGTCCGCACCGTACCAGAGCTGATCGCCGTTCACCAGAACGCTACGTCAAAAAATATTCCGATATTTATTTTAGGTGGTGGCAGCAATGTCATTGCCAAAGACGAGGGTTTTGCGGGAATGGTTATCCGTATTCGTATCCCCGGTTTTGATATTATTAATGATGACATAAATACAACAACCATAAAAATCGGGGCAGGGGAGGACTGGGACAGTGTCGTCAAACGGACCGTTGATATGCGCTTGACTGGCATTGAAGCAATGTCAGCGATTCCTGGAACCAGTGGAGCAACGCCAGTCCAAAATGTTGGCGCCTATGGTCAAGAAATTGCCGATACCCTTATCTCCCTTGAAGCGTACGATTCCCAATCTGGCACCGTCGTTACGTTACAAAACGAAGACTGCGGTTTTGCCTATCGTGACAGTATGTTCCGCTCAGATCAAAAAGGTCGTTACGTCATCGTGAGTATCACCCTCCGTCTTTCTAAAAGTTTGCCCCAACCCCCGTTTTACGACAGCTTGCAGGCGTACTTTGATGAACACAACATTCACCTATTCACCCACCAAACAGTCCGTGATGCCGTACTGGCGATAAGAGCCGAAAAACTCCCCGACCCTACCCTCAAACCCAATACTGGTTCGTTCTTTAAGAATGCCATTGTCGAAGAATGGCAACTAACTGACATTAAAAAAACTTATCCTGACATCAAAACATTTGATATGAGCGCAGGTGTGTACAAAATTCCTACGGGTTGGTTGATCGAGCAAACCGGCTTAAAAGGACAACTGCTTCACGGTATGCGGGTTCATTATAAAAACGCTCTGGTGCTTATTAACGAATCAGCGGCCAACTATGCCGACCTTGCTAGCGCTCGCGATCAAATCATTGGTGCGGTTCGCGACAAGTTTCGTATCCAAATCGAACAAGAACCACTCGAGATATAGTTAACTTGCGATTTAGGCCCAAACCTCTTATGCTAGAGACATGAAGCAGCGTGGGTTCACAGTGGTCGAACTTATTATCACCATTACTATTATGGGTATCTTGTTATTGATTACGGTTGTCAATGTAAACGCAACCCAAGCTACAGCGCGTGATGATGAACGAAGATCAGATGTTGAGTCGCTTGCACTCCATCTTGAAACGTTTTATACAAATGGTCGTGATGGTACGACAATATTTGGTCGCTATTCATCAACTGGATTAACGGCTAGTGGTGTGAGTAGTATCAAAGAAAACCTTCGTGACATCGACCTCAAATCAGTTATGGCTCCTGGTATCACCGACCCTCTGCAAACACTTATCATGGCTCCTGATAATACTCCACAAAACCCCACCAAAGATCAATACATTTACCAACCACTTAAAGCCGATGGAACATTATGCACAAGCGGTACTGACTACTGTACGAAATTTATCATCTATTACCGTACTGAAGCTGATAACACGGTACACACCGTGTTGAGTAAAAACCAATGAGAAAACAATCGCTACAATCTGGGTTCACTGCTGTTGAACTTTTGATTACCCTTTTCGTTGCCGTTGCTTTTTTGGTTGCCGGATACCAGCTATTCAACGTAGTGGTTAAGGATGGTGGCCAAGCCCGTGCGGAATCACGTGCTGGTAACGTCGCCTACGACTACATGCGTCGCTATGCTTCAAATGCAACAAATCCTTGCACTGGGTCAACACCACTGAATAATTCGCCTCTCAACATTGACGGTTTGTCGAATGCTCGTATTACTGTCACTATCACCTGCCCCGATGTGACGACCGCCAGCCTGTCAAAAAT
>JBAQNZ010000041.1:0-2923 GCA_049304275.1 Candidatus Microsaccharimonas sp.
GCTGGCCGTTTGATGGTAAAACCCAAGTAACGCTACATAATGGCAACGTCTTTTCATTAGTAGCGAGTTTTCAAAACGCCGTAAAAAACGAATTAGAAAACGAAGTAAAAGCATGGCTGGCACAAGAGCCACTGGCGACTCTAACTGACAAGGTGCAATTACATATCAACCCAGCGGGTGATTGGCAGCAAGGTGGCTTTGATGCCGACGCTGGACTGACTGGTCGTAAGCTCGTCGTCGATAACTATGGTCCACGTATCCCAATTGGCGGTGGGGCATTTAGTGGCAAAGACCCAAGTAAGGTTGATCGATCGGCGGCGTACATGGCACGAAAGATTGCGGCAGATTACCTAAAGAAACGAAATGCTAGTGAAGTATTTGTGCGACTGGCCTACGCGATCGGGTACGATCAGGCACTTGAGGCTACGGTAACTATCGATGGTACGGACGAGCAGGTGAGTGGGTATGACTTGTCGCCAAACGGTATTATCACCTTCCTCGATCTACGTCGACCAATCTACGAGAAAACAGCCCAGTACGGGCATTTTGGCCATCCCGACTTTTCTTGGGAACAGTAGCTGTTCGCAGGCGGGCTAGTTCGGATTAAGTCTATGCTTGCTACGAATTATGTCAATTCGACGGTAACAGCGGTGAGATATGGCAAATGCCTAAAGAGTTATAAAGTATTTCACCTCTGTCTGTTATTATAGTGGCATGAACACATCAGACTTCTACACGTCTCTGATGCATGCGGACTTTGCCGTACAGCCAGTCCAAGTCTTTGATGGGGTCGAGTTTTATGAGAAAATTTTCCTTGAATTACTAGAATCTTCCAGCGACTGGAAGATCGTTTCTTCTAGTGACGGCCCCGTTTCGCACGTCTTTGAAGACCCGATGGGCGACGCTATGGACCATTCGCATACCAGTAATTATTTTGGTTTACATACTGATGGTCAATACCTAGATGAAATCCCGCCGATTTGTTTACTGTACTGCGCCGATGCGGGTAGTGGCGGAACGCCGACAGTATTTGGCGATTCGCGCGTCCTGATAAAAACTCTCGAGGAAAAGGGCATGCTAGAGCTTGCCAAAGAATTCGACTTTATTTATACCAAAAAAGAAGGTAAAGAATTCCGACGCCCATTAATTGAAACGAATCCCGCAAATGGTGAATTAGTTATGTGTGTCGCTACGCACAGCCCGCCTATTCGATTAGTACCAAAAGAGGGGAACAATAAAACGCAGCAAGAAGCCGACACGTTCTTTGACGAACTATCTGACCTGGCCGAATCAACACTCAAACTAAGCGTGCATGAATGGAAAACTGGCCAAGTCGTTGCCTTTGACAATGTCAGTTTGATTCATGGTCGTGGCCTAGCTGAACAAAAAGACCAGCAGGTCGCTGACGCCGATCGTCACCTTGTTCGAATATGGTTGGCGCGAAAATAACCTTATCGCTAATAGGTTAGGATACTTTTGTGCCGATAGATTCGCCCTGTGCAGCACGGAGGATGTTGCCGTCTTTGGCAAGCTCGAAAACAATAACAGGCATATTCTGTTCCATAGCTAGGCCGAGGGCAGCTTTGTCCATAACCATGATGTGTTCGTTTTCAACCGCTTCTTGGAAGGTAACGGCGTCAAGCTTTACTGCGTCGACATTTTTGAAAGGATCTTTATCGTAAATACCATCAACTTTAGTTGCCTTTAAGATGACATCACAATTTAATTCAAGCGCTACGGAAGTAGAGGTTGTATCGGTTGTCAGGTATGGTTTGCCAAGTCCACCGGCAACGATAACGACGCGTCCTTTTTCAAGATGACGAATGGCTCGCAGACGAATGAATTGTTCCGCTACCTGATTCATATGGATGTTGGTCTGCAGGCGACTAGGCTGACCGTTAAATTCCAGCATATCTTTTAATGCCAAACCATTCAAAACCGTTGAAAGCATACCCATATAGTCGGCTGTTGCACGATCAATGCCATGCCCTGCGAATGTTGCACCGCGCAGGAAGTTGCCTCCTCCGACGACAATAACTACCTGAATACCTGCCTCAGTTACTTTTTTAATCTCACCCGCTAACCATCCAACAAAGGCAGGGTCGATGCCCGATGTACCCTCACCCGCTAATTGTTCACCAGAAAGTTTCAATAATACTCGTTTATAGCTCATATGAATTGAGTATAGCAGATACAAATAGATACGGTCTGCAAGGCCACTTCTGTTATAATAGCCCCAGATGGCGCGTTGGCGGAGCAGTTACGCGGGACTCTGCAAAAGTTCATAGACGGGTGCGACTCCCGTACGTGCCTCCAAATTGTCATAGTCTTCAGTCTACCCATCGTGGCAGGAATAAAAAGACAGCACTTGCGCGGATGTCGTAACTGGTAGCCGAGCAACACTTAAAATGTTGTGGCCGAAAGGCCGTGCGGGTTCGATTCCCGCTCCGCGCACCAGAACTTATTTAACTCGGTTTTATACCGAGTTTTTGTTATAATAGAATCACTAATTAATGTGAGGGTATAAACACATGATCGCGCTTTGGATAATTATTGGAGTAGTCGTTTTAATAGCACTGTTTGTCTGGGCAACCTACAACGGTCTGGTTACGTTACGTGTTCGTGTTGACGAAGCGTGGAGTGATATTAATGTTCAGCTCAAGCGTCGTCTTGATCTGATTCCTAACCTGGTTGAAACTGTCAAGGGATATGCAAAGCACGAAAAAGGTGTCTTTGAAGCAGTTACCGAAGCTCGTGCGAATGTCATGAGTGCTAAGGGTGTCAAAGAGACTGCTGCTGCAGAGAATCAATTCGAAGCTACGCTGAAGAGTTTGTTCGCAGTCGCTGAAGCCTACCCAGATCTAAAGGCGAGCCAGAACTTTGTCGAACTGCAACAAGAACTGGTGGACACCGAAGACAAGAT
>JBAQNZ010000042.1:0-4426 GCA_049304275.1 Candidatus Microsaccharimonas sp.
CAGGGTAACTTTGGTTCGATGGACGGAGATCCACCAGCGGCTATGCGTTACACCGAGGCTCGTATGGGCCGACCAGCCGACGAAATGTTGATGGATATCGACAAAGACACGATCGATTTCCGTGATAACTATGACGGACGTAAACAAGAGCCAGTCGTATTGCCCGCTAAACTACCAAACCTGCTATTGAACGGTCAGATCGGTATCGCCGTTGGTATGGCGACCAATATTCCTCCGCATAACCTAGGTGAATTGGTCGACGCGATCATTGAAATGATCGACAACCCCGACGCCACACTGGATGACTTGTTGAAACACGTAAAGGGTCCAGACTTCCCAACCGGCGCCATTGTCTATGGTGGTGCGCCAATGAAGCAAGCCTACCAAACGGGTAGGGGAAGTGTCACGATTCGTGCGGTCGCTGATATCGAAGAAACCAAGAAGGGTCGTCACCAAATTATCGTGACAGAAATACCTTATGGTGTAAATAAAGCAACACTTGTTGAAAAAATTGGTGACTTAGTTCGCGAAAAGAAACTCATGACCATTAGCGATCTTCGCGACGAAAGTGCGCGTGGTAAAGTTCGTGTTGTGGTTGAACTGAAAAAGGACGCCTACCCAAAGAAGGTCCTGAACCAGCTGTACAAGATGACTTCACTGCAAACCGCTTTCCACTACAATATGCTGGCTTTGATTGATGGTATTCAGCCAAAGATCCTTGGCCTGCAAGATATCTTGAGCGAGTTCATCAAGCACCGTCAGAACGTTGTTCGTCGACGTACCGAGTTCGAACTGCGAAAGGCCCAAGAACGAGCGCATATCCTGGAAGGTTACAAGATCGCCCTCGATCACATCGACGAAGTAATCCGTATCATCCGCGCCAGCAAGACCAGCGAAGAAGCCCAAAAGAACCTGATTAAAGAGTTTGCATTAAGTGAAATCCAGGCCCAAGCAATCCTCGCGATGCAACTGCGACGTCTGACTGGGTTGGAACGCCAAGCGATTGAAGATGAACTAGCCGAACTGATGACCTTGATTGGCAAGTTACAAGTAATCCTCGCCGATGAAAAAGAGATCCTCAAGATTATCAAGACCGAACAGCTAGAAATGAAAGAGAAGTTTGGTGACGCCCGTCGTAGCAAGATGATCAATCACGAACTGGGTAAATTTAGTGATGAAGAACTGATTCCGGAAGAAGATTCAGTCATTCTATTGACGACCGAGAACTATATCAAGCGAACACTGGTCAGTGAATACCGACGCCAGAACCGTGGTGGTAAGGGTAAACGAGGTATGACCACCAAGGAAGAAGACGTCATCGACCAGCTGATTCCAGCCAGTACCCATGATTACCTACTATTCTTTACGAATAAGGGTCGTATCTTCCGTCTCAAAGCGTACGAAGTCCCGGCGGCGTCACTGGCTGCTAAGGGAGTGGCTGCCGTTAACCTGCTGGCGCTACAGCCAGAGGAAAAAATCACCTCGATTATCCGACACGAGAAAGATTCAAAAGACGATGGCTACCTATTCATGGCGACTATTAAGGGAACCGTAAAGAAGACACCGTTCAAGGATTATGCGAACATTCGTACGAATGGATTAATTGCAATCAAGTTGGATGAAGGTGATGAACTACGATGGATCAAGAAAACAACTGGTGAGAATGATGTAATCATCTCAACATCTGCTGGTCAAGCGATTCGATTCGGTGAAGCCGATGCCCGACCAATGGGACGTTCCGCCAGGGGTGTTCGTGGGGTTCGCCTGCGACCAAACGACAGTGTTGTTGGTATGGATATCGTCGCAAACGACGAAGGTAACTTGCTGGTGATTAGCGAAAATGGCTTTGGAAAAGTCACCAAAGCCGCTAACTTCCCATCACATAAACGTGGTGGTGTGGGTATCAAGGCCGCAATTGTGACGGCAAAGACCGGTCCAATTGTTGCGGTTCGCAGTCTGGAAGCCGACACGGCCGAAATCCTCCTCATCTCGAGTAAGGGGCAAGCCATTCGAGTTGGTCTAAAGGACGTTCCTGTCCTAGGACGAACCACCCAAGGTGTCCGCATTATGCGAACCTCGGAAGGTGACAAAGTATCGTCATTCGGATTCGTTCCTGAACAGCCCGTTGAAGAAGTTGAAACTGAAGAAGTGAAAGAGGAGACCGCGTAACATGGATGTTCTGTCGCCCTATGTTATCGCTACAGTCATTGCGTGGCTAGCGGCCCAGACCGCCAAATATCTATATGCCAGCTACAAGGGGCGTAAACTAAAAAGCCTGCGCCAGCTGTATCTGTCGGGCAGTATGCCGAGTGCCCATAGCGCCAGTGTCGTCGCATTACTGGTTGTCATCGGTTTCCGTGACGGTGTCGGATCGGGATTGTTTGGTCTGGCACTACTCTTTGCATCAGTGGTGATGTACGATGCCATGATGGTCCGTCGATCATCTGGTGAACAGGGTGTCTCGCTCACTGCACTGATCAAGGAACAGAAGAGCAAAGTTCGCTTACCTAGAGTCGCCAAGGGCCATACCCCGAAAGAAGTTGTCGGGGGTGCACTGGTGGGCGCTCTGGTCGGACTCATTGTTTGTCGGGTAATTATCCCTTAGCTCACTGTATTGCCGTTGTTGATTTCAGTTATGCTAAACTTATAAACATGAAAGCGGGTAAACAACACTACGGCTTTACTATTGTCGAGCTCCTCATTGTTATCGTAGTTATTGGCATTCTTGCCACCATAACCATAGTGGCCTACAATGGCATCACTAACCGCGCCAACATATCGGCCAGTGCTTCGGCTGCCGCACAAGGTGCTAAAAAGATAGCGGTTTATTTAGTTCAGAATAGCGATCAAGTTCCAGCTAACCTTGCGGTGGCTGGCTTAACAAATGGTAACGGCACGACGTATCAATACACCACCAATACCACCTCTAGTCCTCAGACATATTGTCTAACTGCGACAATAGGCACCACAAGCAGTCATATAGCGACCGGTGGTCAGCCGACCTCTGGTCCGTGTTCAGGACATACAGGTGTGTCTCCAACCGCTCTGGCAGATGGGTCTTTATGTCCGACTGGTTACATCATAGTACCGGGTTCAAGTCTGTATGGCACGCAGGCCTTCTGTGTAATGAAATATGAGGCAAAGAATGTGAGTGGGATTGCCACTTCGACCAATCTCGGATTGCCCTGGGTATCTATTACACAAACGAGCGCACTCACTGCTGCGACAGCTGCATGTTCGGGCTGCCACCTAATTACTGATGCTGAATGGTTAACTATTGCTCAGAACGTACTATCTATTAATAGTAACTGGAGTGGAGGAACGGTTGGTTCGGGATATATCTACTCTGGTCATACTGATAATATACCTTCTTCGGCAATCGAAGCCAGTGCAAACGACGTAGACGGTTATCTGAATACTGGTCAGACAACAGGTAATCAACGTCGGACTTTGACACTTTCTAATGGTGAGGTGATTTGGGATCTATCAGGCAATGTTAATGAGTGGACGCAAGGTACTACGACAGGTAACCAGCCAGGGAATAGTGGTTTTACTTGGCGTGAATGGAATACGAACTTTATAAGTAATGGTAGTCTTAGTCCAAGTTCTTTCCCGAGCTACGCAAACGCAGCTACTACTAGTTGGACAGGTGCGACTAATGGGATTGGGCAAGTGTATTCTAGTAATACGGATAATAGTCTCCGCGGTTTCATTCGAAGCGGTAGTTACGGTAACGGAACCGCATTCGTTGGGATTTTTACTCTCATTTTGAACGCAGTACCTAGTTATACAAGCGTCGGTACCGGCTTCCGCATCGCCCGTTAAGATTATTTATTTCATCATTGACTCTCTAACAGATACGGCGTATACTTATCAGAGTCTGGTCGTTCGGGGCCACAAGTTTCCAAACGTGGAGTTTGAACTAAAAGACGAGAACGTTAACAATTTGGTTGTGCAAATCTTAATTTATTTTTTATTAAATAGATTAAATCATCGTCAGTTTATATTGAGTCAAGTGTCTAGAAAGTAGACACATTTTTTATGGAGAGTTTGATCCTGGCTCAGGATGAATGCTGGCGGCGTGCTTAACACATGCAAGTCGAGCGGTAACATGGACTTTTAGTCTGATGACGAGCGGCGGACGGCTGAGTAACGCGTGGGAACATGCCCCAAAGTGAGGAATAAGCTCCAGAAATGGAGTCTAATGCCGCATATGATCTTCGGATTAAAGGATTTATCCGCTTTGGGAGTGGCCTGCGTACGATTAGGTAGTTGGTGAGGTAATGGCTTACCAAGCCTACGATCGTTAGCTGGTCTGAGAGGATGACCAGCCAGACTGGAACTGAGACACGGTCCAGACTCCTACGGGAGGCAGCAGTGAGGAATATTCCACAATGGGCGAAAGCCTGATGGAGCAACGCCGCGT
>JBAQNZ010000043.1:0-9016 GCA_049304275.1 Candidatus Microsaccharimonas sp.
ATTGTTGTTCGTCCTGAAACGGTAGCGGTCAGTAAATATATTCGAAATCTTTTTGAATTATTAAACAATTCTTATACAAACTTTGAGATCGTTGTTGTCGATAACGGTGCAAACGAAATCGAATTTAAGGCAGTTGCTAAGCTACTTGATAAACTCCCTTGCATACGACTGATAAGATTGTCGCAGAACTTCAAGTTCGATACCGCTTTGTTCGCAGGCTTAGATGTTTCTATTGGTGATTATGTCTGTACGCTTGATCCTGCTACGGATCCTATAAAGAGTCTTCCGTCACTCATCGGAAAAAATACTAAAAACGACGTTGTCCAAGGTGTTAGTATGATCCCGATTAGAGGAGTTTTCGGTACTCAAATTGGTCGAAGACTATTTTATTGGTATAACCGAAAGTATATCGGTATTGATATACCGCTGAACGCAACGTATCACGCAGCATATAGCCGTAGAGCTATTAATTCTCTGACTTCACAATCTGGACGCCATCACCGACATGTTAGGCACATGGCCCGTAGGATTGGGTTTGGTTACGCAGTTCATCCGTATACTCCTTTACAGAATCCGGGCACACAAAGAAAATTACAAACTAGTATTATTGAAGCCCTAGAAATCGTAACGAGTTATTCAACGCATCCATTAAGGTTTGTTACGTGGCTCGGTGTCATCGCTGGAACGATAAATGTTTTGTATGCAGTATATGTCCTCATCCTCAATTTAGTAGGATTAAATTTGGCTCCGGGTTGGACATCAACATCAATGCAACTTTCATTGATGTTCTTTGTTCTGTTTATTATTCTTATCATTATTTCTGAATATATCGGAAGGATATTAACAGAAGCTCATCGAGATCCGCAATACTTCATCACTGATGAGCTGAATAGCACTGTTGCGATGGCAGATATGAATCGAAAGAATATTACGGAATAAATATGCCAAATAAGGATCCACAAACAATTATACGTAACGCTCATAAAGAATGGGTCTTTCCAGACTTTAATTTAAATGAGATTAATCCAAAAAATAGTGATTACTGCGTATGCGTATTTGTTATTAATGAAGGAGAGCGTATACAGAAACAACTGCGCTCTATGAAAAAATATACCAAGTCTATCGATATCGTTGTAGCCGATGGCGGAAGTACCGATGGGTCACTTGAAAAAAGTTTCCTAAAAGAGCAGGGAATACGCGCGCTACTAACAAAGACGGGTAAGGGGAAGTTAAGTGCACAGATGCGTATGGCGTTTGCGTGGGCTTTGAATGAGGGATATAAAGGAGTTGTAGTAGTTGATGGAAATGGCAAAGATGATATTTCAGCAATTCCCAGCTTTGTAAAATTACTCAAAGAAGGATATGACCATATCCAGGGTTCTCGATTTATTCCTGGTGGAAAAGCCGTGAATACACCTTTGTCACGCGAGATTGGACTACATTTCATACATGCTCCCCTTATTAGTATTGCATCAAGAAAAAGGCACACTGATACAACAAATGGCTTTAGGGGATATAGTGCAAAGCTTTTATCTGATAAGGATATCTCTGTATTCCGTGATGTATTTATGACATATGAACTGCATTATTACCTCGCAATTGAAAGTTCTCGGCGTAAACAGTATCGAACCATTGAGGCACCTGTCACTCGGACGTACCCAAAAACAGGAAAGACTCCCACTAAAATCAGCCCAATTAAGGGCAATCTTCACGTTCTTGGTGTGCTGTTTAAGGCAGTTGCAGGAAAATATAAGCTCAATAAATCAAAAACTTAGCCGTAATATATAACTTTAAAGATCGAACTCAAAAAAGAACGAACTACTTTCAGATATGAGTACTAAAGTGACAGTGGTATTCTTCGATCTATACGCTTAAATACACTATAATAAGTAATTATACTTGGAGGTAACGTATGAAGACTGCACTTATTGGGTTTACGGGTTTTGTTGGTAGCAATTTGGAGAGACTATATAAATTTGATGATCTGTATAATAGCAAAAACATCGCTGATATAGAAGGAAGGGAATATGACTTGGTAGTCAGTGCAGCAAATCGTGCCGAGATGTGGCGGATCAACCAGGAACCCGATGTTGATCTAGCTGAAATAAATGATTACATAGGACACGTCAGTAAGGCGAAAATAAAAAAACTCGTACTCATATCTACTGTTGGTATATACAAAAATCCCGACGGAGCAAATGAGGATACCCCTATTGAGACAGATGAACTCTCACCTTATGGTGCTAACAGGTATTATCTTGAGCAGTACTGTTATGAACACTTTGACACCTTAGTTGTTAGGCTCCCGGGTCTCTTCGGGCCGGGACTTAAGAAGAATGTTATATACGATTTACTAAATCATAATAACATTGATCGTCTCCATGCCGACGGTGTCTATCAATACTATAATCTTGAGAATATATGGCGAGATATCCAAATAGCCTTAGATAATAACTTGAGTTCGGTTAATCTTGCGACTCCTCCCATTTCAACCAAGCGTATTGCCGGAGAATGCTTCGGAATAGACTTCAATAACAGACCCAGTGATATTACGCCTGCACATTGGGACATGCATAGTAAATACGCTCACCTATACAATAGCAAGGGTAGTTATCTATATTCAGAGCGGCAAGTGCTTAATCAGATTAAGGCATTTGTAGAAAAGAGTGGAGCATGAAATTGGCGATATCTAATATTGCCTGGACAAACGAAGAAGAGCTAGAAGTCGCTGAGCTTCTAAGAGACCTAGGAGTGCGATATATTGAAGTTGCTCCTACAAAAGTTTGGAGTGAACCCACTAACGCTACGGACGAAGAAATTGAACGATACAAAGCATGGTGGGCTCAATATAATATCGAGATTGTTGCATTTCAGTCAATGTTGTTCACACATCCTGAATATAAATTATTTGATACAGAGGATAATCGTAAAGTAACAAAGGCATATCTTCAAAACTTCGTACGCTTGGCTGGAAAAATGAATGTTCAGAGAATGGTATTCGGATCACCGAAAAATAGACAAACTGGAATACTATCTCGAAAAGATGTCGATGAAATATCAAAGAAGTTTTTTGAAGAAATAGCTATTGAATCAGAAAAGAATAATACGATCTTTTGTATAGAACCGAATGCTCCCCAATATAATTGTGATTTCATTACGACGGCGAAAGAAGGTATTGAACTTGTAAAAAAAGTTAATCATCCTGGCTTTGGCTTGCATTTAGATATCGCTTGTATGACTTTGGCTGGTGATGATATTACAGATTCGATCATGGGGGGGGCAGATTTTCTAAAACACTTTCACGTAAGCGCTCCAATGCTTGATCAAGTAGAGGATAGGGATGACGTAAATTATAGAGAGTCAGCTATTGCTCTAAAATCAATCGGTTATGAAGGTTATGTGTCCATTGAGATGCGACCTGGAGAAATAGGTATGAATAAAGAGAGGGTGCGGACAGCTGTTACTTTTGCGCAACAGGTTTATACTTCGTTGTAGTATAATCTTCGTCTTGCAAGAAAATTCCACATATACACAAAGACGGTTGCGATGATTTTAGATAATATGTAGTTAATCCCAATGAGGTCGGTAAAGAACCACATTATAATGTTAAGAAGAACTAATCCAATGATTCCAATACCAGCAAAAAGAGAAAATTCCCTCTTCTTTGATTTAATCTTAGATTCACCAAATACAAAACGAGAACTTAATAAGTAAGTCACAATCAACCCTAGGATAAACCCGATACTCGCACTAACAAGATAGTGGACATTAAATACCTCAACAAATATGGTTAACATACCGAAATCTACAACATAGCCTATAAGAGCAACGCCGAAGTAGCGCAAGAACTGCTTAATAAAAGACTTATGTTTGGTGAGAATCTTAGATATTAGATGTGTAGTCATATAGAATGTTATTTTAACACAAGGTCTTTTAATGAAACGCGTGAAGTAATCGGACTATCTGATAAAGATAATGAATCAAGCCTAGCCCGAGAACAACCGCAACGATTATGGGAGTAAATTTCCTATGCTCGTTCAATAGCTTACCCAGAAGGAGTGATAATACAATAAGTAATAATACCGAAGGCACAAAGAATGCACGCCATAGTGATGCGTACATTGTCGGGCTAAGGAGTAAGATGAGCGCACTCGAGAAACTGGCAATGATAAGGATGCTCAATAGATAGCCAAATGCTTTCTTGCGGAAAAGTATGATTGGCGCAACGACCGTTACGATGAGCAGTATCCCCCAAGGTATCAAGTTGAGTGACGACAGAGTACTTGGTGGTTTTTCATTCCAGACAGAGTAAAAGTTAAAGAGATACGAGGTCGCGTCAAAGCCCTTCGCAACGAGTACGATACTTGCGACCGCTAACACTATAGCAAAGATCGTATCAAACGTATCTTTCTTTAGCTTCGTTTGGAATAGAATAGCGAGGACTGCCCAGATACCTGCTAATAAGAATCCACTATGGTTGATGAATGCGTTAAGTAACCAGCGGTAGCCGTAGATGATCCGTTCGGGGATGGGGGTTGAAGTGAGATCAGGCAACCAAGTTATTAACTCTGCATCTAGCCGAGCACTATTTCCTGGTGCCAGAATACTCACTGCCATAGAACCTGCGATCACGATGCCATAGATAATCAGATATCTTGGAATAATCTTTTTCGTTACGTATAGCCAGACAGTAAAGGCGAGGGTGAGAACGATTAATACGGCACCAACCTGCTCCTGTGAGCTAGCGGCAATTATGCCCGCGACTAATCCAAGGGAAGATACTACCCAGTGTGGTCGTCGTAGTTTTGTAAGGTAATAGGCAACGGGATAGAAAGCTATCATGCCGAGTGTTACCATCCAGAAATAGACTATTGACCCCGTAACCCATACGCCGCCTTCTGCTAGAACACTTTTGTCAATCAAAAAAGGGAGTGCGAGGAAAATAATGAGAAGAAAGGAGTCTTGTTTAAGTGTAGTTTTTTGTTGCGATAGTTTATAAAAACCAAATAGCGTACAAACGAACAATGCATACATTGTTACAGAGACGAGCTTCCAGAGGATTAAAGGCGCAGAGCTGAATATATAGACACCCGCCTCTGAAAATATTCGTCCACTCCACGTCTGATAACGGTAACTTACCCATTCAAACACTGAATGATAGGGAAGGATTTGCGCCTGAAACACAGTGTCATCAGAACCTGGTATGCGTTGGTTTAGCGCAATGAGAAACGCGAACAAGAGGATACCAATGGCAAATATAACGACGAGTGGTAAGGACTTGCGAAAGTACCCCGTACTCATCTTATTTTTTTAAGTACTGTCCGTACCCAGATTTCATCAAAGACTCAGCAAGTTTGTTGATACTGTCTTCATCGATGAACCCCTCTTCGTAGGCAACACTTTCAGGACTGCCAATTACCTGTCCGGTTCGCTTTTGCAACACACGTACATAATCAGTCGCATCGGCCATCGAATCAATCGTGCCAGTATCCAGCCAAACGTCACCTGTATCAAGTGCAGCAACTTTTAGTTTTCCGCGTTTGAGGTACTCTTCATTTACTGAAGTAATTTCAATTTCACCACGCTCACTTGGTTTGACGTTCTTAGCGATTTCAATTACGTCATTATCGTAGAAGTACAGACCAACAACCGCATAATCAGATTTTGGCTGAGTTGGTTTTTCTTCAATTGATACTGCATGATTGTTTTCGTCAAACTCAACAACCCCATATCGTTCGGGGTCAGACACTTGGTAGGCGAATACGATGCCGCCGTCTGGGTCGGTACAAGTTTTCAGAGAGTCACTTAACTTGTGGCCATGGAAGACATTATCTCCTAATACGAGGGCAACCTTATCTTTGCCAATGAACCTCTCGCCAATAATAAATGCCTGGGCCAGCCCGTCAGGTGTAGGTTGTACTTCATAAGAAAGGCTGATTCCCCATTGCGAGCCGTCGCCGAGTAGTCGTTGGAATTGTGATTGATCCTCGGGAGTGGTAATGATAAGGATATCTTTAATACCCGCAGACATCAGAGTTGTCAGTGGGTAGTAGACCATCGGCTTGTCGTAGATTGGTACTAATTGCTTGCTAATACCTTTGGTAATCGGCCAAAGCCGTGTTCCTGATCCACCCGCTAGAATGATTCCCTTCATATATACCTCGCAGTTATTTTTTCAGATAGTCGGTGAGTGCTTCGCGCCAATCACGCGGCGTGAAGCCAGTCGCCTTTATTTTATCAAGGTTTAGTGTACTTTGTAATGGGCGAGGGGCAATACCCTCTTTCCCTTGATAGTATTCTTTGGTGGTGACGCCTGTTACGTCACTGCCATTATGGCCTGTAAGATCATAAACAAGAGTAGCTAATTCTGACCAACTGACCGAATCACCCTCGTTCGTCAAGTTGTATGTTCCGTACGGCGCGTTACTATCAACGAGGTGTTTGATACCGCGGGCCAGATCACTAGTGAAAGTAAGGCGACCAATTTGATCGTTAACGACACTTGGTTTTATCCCCTTTTCGGCAAGTTCTTTCATTGTTAGAACGAAGTTTTTACCTTCGCCAATTACCCAGGATGTCCGGGTAATATAGTGACGTTTAGCCGCGCTAATAACGATGTCACCTGCGGCTTTTGATTGCCCATAAACACCTAACGGGCTAAAGGCTTCGTTCTCGTTATGTGGAGCGTATGTACCGTCGAATACATAATCCGTCGAAACATGTACGAGAGTAATGTTGTATTCATTTGAGAGCTGTGTTAGATGGTTGAGTGCTGTTGCGTTACTCTTCCATGCATCAATACGACCCTCTGGTGTTTCGGCTAAGTCGACAGCGGTATAGGCAGCTGCGTTGAGGATAAGTCCATACTGTCGCCAATCGCGAGCAGTGAGTATGGAAGGGTCGGACATATCGAATGTGTCTCGGTCGACGCGTTCTGCGTCAGGATATTCTAACGACAAAGCCTTTCCTAACTGACCGTAGGCACCGATGATCAGCGTCTTTCGGGGCTTGATTGGCGTGATGTCATTGAGAGCAGGGTGTACTTTGTCTTTGTCAGAGAGTTCAGCTTCGGCCAGTGGAATTGGCCAGGTGATATTAACTGTTTCGTCGGCCAAGTTAAGAAAGGCGTAATTCTTGTTGTCGGCAGACCAATGATCGTTTACTAGGTAGGCGTATATGGTGTCGTCTTCGAGCGACTGATAGGCATTACCAACACCACGGGGAACAAAGATTGCCTTTGATGGGTCTAATTCGATTGTAAATACATTGCCGAATGAATCGCCTTCACGAAGGTCTACCCATGCTCCAAATATGCGGCCGTGAGCAATCGATACGTATTTATCCCACGGCTCGGCATGTATGCCCCGAGTGGTACCTCTTTTTGCGTTGTAGCTAATATTATTTTGTATAGGTCCGAAATCAGGTAGGCCAAGCGCGATCATCTTCTCACGTTGCCAATTTTCTTTGAACCAGCCACGGTTATCTCCGTGAACGGGAAGTTCGTAAACGACGAGGCCGGGGATAGTTGTTTCGACTGCTTTTAGCTCTTTGCCAAATTCAATATCAGCCACTACTGTCCAACCTTCTTGTACTTCTCTTCAGTTGCCTGTTTCTGCGGTTTCCACCATGTTTCATTCGCAGTATACCAATCGATAGTGTCTTTCAGCCCGGCTTCGAAGTCAGTGAACTTTGGTGCCCAACCTAGTTCGTTTCGCAGTTTGGTTGAGTCAATCGCATAGCGCATGTCATGTCCTGGACGGTCATTAACGTGTTCGTAATCATTCGCATCCTTACCCATTGTTTTGAGAATGAGTTCGACGACAGACTTGTTATCCTTTTCACCGTCGGCACCGATTAGGTAGGTTTCACCAATCTTGCCTTTTTCAAGGATCGTCAGGACGGCCGAGCTGTGGTCTTCGGTATGAATCCAGTCGCGAACGTTTTCACCGGCACCGTATAAACGGGGGAGACGACCTTCAAGGATCTCGGTAATTTGACGAGGAATGAATTTCTCAACGTGTTGGTAAGGCCCGTAATTGTTTGAACAGTTACTGATGGTCGCCTGTACACCGAAGCTTCGTCCCCAAGCACGTACCAATAGGTCAGAGCCAGCCTTTGTCGATGAATAAGGACTGGATGGATTGTACGGAGTGTTTTCGGTAAACCGTTCAGGATCATCGAGTTCTAGGTCACCGTACACTTCATCGGTTGAGATGTGGTGAAGACGTTTGCCGTGTTTTCGAACCGCTTCAAGAATTGTGTACGTACCGATAATGTTGGTATCGAGGAATGGGCGAGGGTTCTGCAACGAATTATCATTATGTGATTCAGCTGCATAATGAACGACAGCATCGTGCTCAGAAACAAGCTTGTCGACCAATTCGGCGTCGGTGATATTACCAACAACAAGTTTTACGCGTTCCGGGTCGAGGCCCTCAAGGTTTGCACGGTTACCTGCGTAGGTCAGTGCGTCTAGTACGGTAATTTGCCAGTCGGGACGCTCTTTGTAGACGTGGTGTACGAAGTTCGAGCCGATAAACCCCGCACCGCCTGTAACGATAATCTTCATATAGCCTTATTATAGCAATAGTCGGTCTAGTCTCGGGTATAATAAAGCCTATATGAAAAGAGTTATTGTTAGCGGATATTTTAACCCGCTTCACGGTGGACATCTCGACATGATCGAAGCAGCTGCCAAATTAGGGGATCACCTAGTCGTTATCGTTAATAACGACGTCCAACAGCTCATCAAAAAGGGCAAGATAATCTTACCCGTAGAGAATCGGGTACGGTTAATAAAGGCGCTTCGTTATGTTGATGAGGTAGTGATTTCTATTGATGAAGACCCGCCTGTAAGCAATACATTGAATATGATTGCAGACAGGTATCCTGATGATGAGCTTATTTTTGCAAACGGTGGTGATAGAGATTCCGATAAAGCCATACCAGAGAGTGAAGTCAGTCAGGCTCGGGATATTAAGCTTGTTTTTGGTCTCGGTGATAAAGTAGATTCTTC
>JBAQNZ010000044.1:0-29223 GCA_049304275.1 Candidatus Microsaccharimonas sp.
CTGAACCAACTAAGGCGTTGACTATTCCACAGGGGTAAAGGTATAATACGCCTTGTATTCCGACGTAGCTCAATGGTGGAGCAAGAAGCTGTTAACTTCGAGGTTGCTGGTTCGAGTCCAGCCGTCGGAGCCAAGATGAGCACTAATATAAAACTGACCGATATCACTATCGGTCTTTTTTTATTGTGTAATTTAAAATGTATACTAATTTTATGCGTAAGACTTCATATCAGTCCCTTTTGGATACGAGAAGTAACTATGACTCTATGCTTACTAATCTTGGTGTTGTCCAAAAAAACAACAGATGGGATGAGGCATATAGGTTGGTGGCTAAGCTGGAGCAAGCAAGGGTCGAGGATACCGTGGATGAACTCAGTGGTGAGGAATTGGGAAGGATGCGATTTGCACTTACAGATATAAGTAATCTTTCTTTGATCTTAGAGCAGTTTGATGGCGATAATTCTCCTATTTTTGAGAACAAATTTAAGGAAATGCTTAAGGGCTCTAAGAATCAAAGCGAAGAATCAAACTCTTCAAGTCGAGCACGTGATACGCAATTCGAGTTACTCATGTGCGCCAGGTTCCGAGAGGTGGGATTGCCAGCATTCTTGGGCGACGTACACCCGGATATCTATCTAACGGTGAATGGTCGGCGATACGGGTTTGAATGTAAGAGGATATTCAACTTCAATCAGGGTGCTGTCCAATCAAATATTGAAAAAGCTATCAATCAGCTAAATGATTACTTTCTTGATACTGATGCTTCCAAAAGAGGGTTGCCTATCTTATGTATAGATCGATATATAACAGGTGGAGATAAAGTCTTAATGGCACATGATGAAACTTCTGTACGACAAGAGTTGGGAAACCAGATTGAGGAATTCGTAAAGCGTCATTACAAACGATGGAACGGTGCTAAAGCTAAAGATGGTCGACTAATTGGTGTACTTATATTCATGAATGTTACTGCAATACTTAACGTGGAGGGTTTACCTGTCGTGTGTCATCAATTCGGGGCTAGCAATAGTGGCTGGGCTGCTCATTATAAGCTCATGTTCGATGATTTTATTAGCGAAATTGCAAGCCTACTGGGGCCCATGGATCGATCTAAAATTTAGAGTTGCCCACCATCATGACTTTGTCCTTTAGTATAAGCACACTGGCTATGCCCGATACTAAGAATGACTTTTCGTCATCACTACCTTTCGATAGTACATATCGGCCATACTCAACAAGTGGATGTGCTAGTTCGAGCTCAACAGCGTACCTTGTCATTAATAGCTTGGACGCCTCCTGATGACGAGATATGACCTCGATAATGTTACTGTTTAGGCTTATCTTTTTATAATTCTGTTCGATAAAGTCCTGCAGTATGTTGCATAGATCCACTTCGTTGATATACGGTTGTTTACAGTTTCGCTTCGTCCGCCCACTACAGGTGTAATATATGTGGCGCTTGAAACTCCCATCTTTTTGCTTTTTGTATTTTTCTTGTCCAATAATTAGTGTTCCGCACATACCGCATTGAAACTTTGCCTTGAAGATGAAGTCTTTCGATCCCCATATACCTTTCCAGACATGTCTTGTTTCTTGGATCTTATCAAATAGTTCTTTCGTGATAAGCGGTTTATGAGCACCTTTATACCATGGTTGATCCGGACCTTCGGGGTATTGAAACTCGCCGTAATAGAAGGGGTTGAGAAGCATAGCGAGGATACTACTTAAAGGAACCTGCTTGCCAGTACGAGTTGTAATGGCCTTCGTATCAAGCCAAGTCTTGAGCTTACGACCACTCCATCCATCAGCGGCTTTATAGAACATCTCTGTGATGATGTCAGCTCGTTCAGGGTCGGGGATAATATCATTCACACCGCCAAAACTTCTGTTTATGTAACCGAGTGGGGCTGTGCCCGGTCGCCAACCCATCTCGCATTTTGCACGGATGCCTCGTTTGACATTGATACTTTTGTTGTCATTCTCAAGCTTTGCCTGAGAGCAGAGAATCATTAATAAGAACTTCTCGTTTGGATTATTCGAGAATGTTTGAGAGTAAGTCCTAATATGAAGAAGCTTACCTTGATCCATGAGGTCAACGATTGCTCCAAGGTCGCCAGCGTTACGGCTGAGTCTATCTGGTGCCCAAGTTAGCACGGCGTTATACTTACCATTCTTCAAACCCTGCATCAGTTCGTTATAAAGTGGGCGTTGACCCGAATCCTTCGCCGAGTGGCTCTCCTGGAGCTCGTCTACGACGTTTAACCCTTGAAGCTGAGCCATTCCTCGCATTTCGGTAAGTTGCGAGTCAATCGACATCGCTTGTCGTTCGTCTGACTCGCTCGACTTTCGGGCGTATAGACAATATTTCAGTGTTTGCTCTTTGGCATTGTCGTGCATCATTGCAAGCACAACAATACCGCAATGGTTTTATAAGTCTAGCGAAAGATTCAGTGCAGAGTATACTTACTGGTATATGTGGAAAAGATACAACAAAGCACTTCTCGTATCGTTATTAGTGTCGATAGTTATTTTTGGGGTATCACTTCTTGTTGATAATGTTATTGAACTGTCGTGGCTATCTCTCCAAACGGTTAGCTCAGTTTCCGGTGTTGCAACAGCGATTCTGCTTTTCGGCATAACGTGGACACTCCATCAGCATTTTAGTGCTAGTCAGCAGACTATGGATAAGAAGGGCGAGCGAGTATTGCAACTTGTAGAATTATTACAGAATGTTCAGTTAGAAATTCGATATGACGAGAAGCAAGGACATGGTTATACATATGGGCTTAGGCCCGTAGCCGAGAAGCTAGAAAAATCTGTAAACGACTACACAATTAAGCGGAAGACTAAAGTCGTAAATAAGCATTATTTTGATGAGAGCGTCATAGAATTATATCAAGAGCTGAGTGTACTGGCAGAGAATATATTTATGCCCAAGAGTATTTCTAAGGTAATTCTTGATGAGTTAGATATGAAGAGTTTGTTCGCGTTGGACGGTATAGATCGAAAAGAGGTTCAGTACTATGATCTTGTTGTGTATGCCCAGAAAGTACCCCGCTCCAATTTCTCTCATTTTGAAGAGATTGTTGAAAAGAGGCATAGCAGAAAGTTATCGGATAAGGTTGTTAGCTCTTATAATGACGCACCTGTGAGTATAGATGCTTTAATACTAAGCATACGATTGATAAATGAAGCAGCTATGAGTTGGCTTAAGAAAAATAGTCCGTACTCTATCAACGATTTGAACATAAATGAAGAATAATACCTACAAGGGCGAGTCAAGGGAGGATAGACTTGCACGACTTCAGAAGGGCTCCTATGTTGAGGCAATCGAGACGCTTTTAAACTCGATTGACAACTATTTCAATAATGAGATACGTCTAACGCCAGACAATCATCAGACATCGTTGTTATTTATGGGTATTCATGCATCTGCACTAACTATTTCAGAGGCATTTTTCGATGAATCAGGAATGACTGGTTATAAGCATTTCCTGGAGGAGTATGTTGATGGTGAAGCCGACGATAGAAAGTTCTCGGAGATTGCTGAAACTATTCATGATTGGAGAAATGTACTCGCTCATCAATGGCTTGGGTCAATCGGTCATCAGGTGGGGTACGACTACGATATGGAAGCCGGTTGGGAACGACGCGACGAAGTAATCTTTATTAATCCACGTATATATTACGAACAATATTCGTCTGCATTTAAAGCTGGGGGTCGGATATGGGATTATCAGAAGAACTTTACAGAGGATCAACTGGACAATATTAAGTTGCGAATTATTAACAAATTCTTAAAAAAGTAGTATTTATGAGCAACTAATGTTTGCGTGAGTGGCATTCGAGGCACTTTCATTTGATATAGTAATTAATCCCTCGAAGTATTTTTGTTCGCCTGGATTTAAGATTGAGTTCCATGTGACGTAGTCTTGACCATACGAGTACGGAGAGAATCCCTCGGGTGTATCTACCGTAATTGAGCACGCCGGATTGCCAGCGACATTTCCAGTATTTGTTATGGTGAATGTTAGTCGGCGGTTAGATTTATCTGCGTACGTATTCCCGACGATTTTTACTTCGTACGTTGTCTTTAAGTTAGGTGTTGGAACCGTGGATCTATCCTCATTGGTCGATCTATTGAGAGATGCCATCGTGATGCCAATAACGACAGGTAGCATTAATAAGCTTAGGGCTATAACGAGGACTATCTTGCCTGCGCTCATTGTCTTCTTGGGTTGCTGGGTTTTTTGCATGAACTTTTCTCCTTCATCAAAGTAATGCCGCAACTAGCGAGAGAAGTCCACGATACAAAAAAGGACAGCCACGCTAGATTGTCTAGATCCACAAAAGGTTAAACCAATTGCTTTCACGTAGCTGCCCATTTATATGGTTTAACTACGCCAAAGGCGCTTCATTTGTGAATCTAGACTCTTTGAGTATAACATTCTAGGGGTTAAAGTTAATGTCATCCGGATAAGGAATGCGCTCGCCGTCAGGAGGTTTATAACCATGCTTGCCCCGAAAGCCTTTACTTATTTGTTCTGTCTCGTAAGCCTTGTCAATTTCTTTGAGTAGATCTTCATAGTTCGACTGATCAAATAGTCGTAGAAACCTATCCCAACCCAATATTTCTATTAGAGTGTTAACAATGTCAGTTCTTCGCCATAGCTCATGTTTCATATTTTCCATCCGGTAGGCTTGGAACTGCGTAGTTGGGTGTCTGTAACGAGCAGTATTGTGGCTCAGCCAATAGGAGATTGCTGTTTGTTGGTTATTACCGATATTCTCCAAGAGTTTTGATTCTACGAAGTCATTCAGTTTATCTCGACCCTTATCCTGGGCGATTACAGACTTCTCTTTAAAACTGATATCAGCCTCGCACCACCTATAGTAAGTGGAGCGAGCGATACCAACTTTCTTGCAAGCCCGTTCAATAAGGGGATTACTCTCCAGCTCTCTTAGTAGTTGGGCTTGCTTTCGGTTTCGTGCCTTCATGAATCTTTACCCTCTTTAATCCAGTTTCTTTTTCCCAGCGGGCGAGTGTAACTTCGGCATAGATCGGTTGCTTCTCCATGATGAAGCATCGCCGGCCCAGCTTGTGTGATGCGATTAACGTACTGCCCGACCCGCAGAACGGTTCCACAACGAGATCGCCACGTTTCGTGAGAATCTTGATGTAGGGGATAAGGATCTCGAGGGGTTTCGTACCAAAGACGACGCTTTGCCCGGAGTTCTTTTCATCCTCGGCATTGTATTCGATGAAGTCGGTCGGCATAAACCTTTTGTCTTTGCCCTTCTTGTAGCTCTCCCATTGAGGTTTGCCCGAAATAGCATAGAGAGCGGTTTCATACGTTTCTTGCAGATTGCCTTCCTCGTCATCGGTATTAAACGGAACATTGCCTGATGCTCCGACCATAGCGATGTCATGCTTTGAGAAAAACTTGTACTTCGAGGCGAAGTCTTGATGGCGGTTAGGTAAGTGCCAGACGATCATGTTCTTGACCTTCCAGTTGTTTGCTTCGAGGCCTGACCAAATGGAATTGAGGTTCTTCCAATTCTCATAGCAGATGATACTAAAGTCCGGCTTGGCGTAGTCTGCGACATTCTTCATCCAGAGTTCGGTAAAGTTCTCTGGTAGTTCCTCTGTGCCGATGTATGTACGATTGCGTTTCGCCCCGAAACCCTTAGCCGCCCCACCTTTACGTTTAGCGTGTAGGTAATCAAGAATATATGGAGGGTCTGTCATACACATATCTGCTTTCTCATCACCCATGAGTAGTGAAAAATGCTCTGGGATTGTTGAATCTCCCACCATCAGCCGGGACTCGCCGAGTTGATAGATATCTCCAACTTTGGCTTGAACATTATCGACACCAGACTTTTCTAGGGCTTTATCTAAGTCCCATTCCTTCTCGTCGGCATCATCGAGGAACACATCATCGAGTTCCTCGCTCGAGAAACCAATATCCGCAAGTAGGGATTCATCAAAAGACTTGAGTAGGTCAGTGTCCCATTCGCCCAGGTTCTTATTCAGTCGAAGATTAAGTTCTTTTTCTTTCGCTTCATCTGGGACGTCAATGTAGACAACTGGCACTTCTGTAATACCTAAGTCTTTCGCTACTTTCAAGCGGAAGTGCCCACCGATAACGATGTTCAATCTGTTCTTTGCACCATTTACGAGAATCGGATCGACCAGTCCGAAACTCTGAATACTTTCTTTGAGTTGCTCGATTGCATCCGCCGACCACTTACGCGGATTGTATGTGGACGCAATGAGCTCGTCGATTTTAATAGTTTGTATTTGTATGGACATGATTGCCTCCTGCCAAGAAGGAACAAAAAAGCTCCTGCGACGGCTGACTTAATAGTTTTTAGTTATTAGGCCCTTTGCCAATTCGCAGGAGCGGAAGCTCAACTGGATTGTCACGCGGTATTGCGTATTGATACTACTATAACATAAACACTAAGTCGTCTCAATGCGTAAGAGATACAAAGGTGCGACTAGAGGTAATTAAGATTAAGTTATTGTATAATTAGCGTAATATGACAAAAATACAAAATGAGTTCAAGAAAATCGACAACATCCTTTTTGAGGATGCAGGTACAAGTGGGGCGAGTGATTACTTGGTGCAGATCTCATGGATACTATTTCTTAAGTATCTTGATGACCTAGAGGACACGAGGAACCAAGAGGCAGTATTTTCGAGCGAAGCTTACGAACCTTTATTTAAGGAAGAGTTTCGATGGGATAGTTGGGCTTCACCTAAAAAAGCAGACGGCTCATTTGATCTTACCGCCCAACTAACCGGAGACGATCTTGTCGGCTTTGTTAATGATCAACTATTTCCTTATTTGAAACAATTTAAAAATGCAGTTCAAGATCCCAAGTCTTTGCTCTACAAGATTGGTGAGATTTTTGGTGAGGTTACGAATAAAATTCAAAGCGGACAAAATCTCAGAGAAGTAATCGATATTGTAGATAAGCTTGAGTTCAAAACTCAAGACGAGTTGGACGACCTGTCTGTACTATATGAGGACAGGCTTAAGCTGCTCGGAGGTGCCGGACGGAGTGGAGAGTTTTATACACCGCGACCGCTTATTCAAGCAATTATTGCCGCACTCGATATTCCGTTGTATAAGACCATCTATGATGGAGCGGCGGGCACTGCAGGTTTCCTGACAGAAAGCTACGTCTACCTGCGCAAGAAGGCAAAGACCCCAAGCGATCTTCGGTTTTTAAACCAGGAAACATTATACGGAAAGAATAAAAAGCCAGATCCTTATCTTCTAGGGACTATGAATATGATTATTCACGGTATCGAATCTCCAAATATGGAGCATACCAATACTCTTGCTGAAGATACGCAAGATATACAGGAGAGGGATAGGTTTGATTATATCCTCGCCAATCCTCCTTTTGGTGGTGATGAGCGTGCTGAGGTCCAAAGGAATTTTAAGATCAAAACTTCTGAGACTGCTAACATGTTTTTGCAACATTTTATGAAAAGATTGCGTGTCGGTGGGGAAGCGGCCGTAATTATAAAGAACACATTTTTAACAAATGAGGCTAATGGTGCGACGGGTGCAATTCGCAGAGAATTGATTGAGAACTTCAACTTACATACAATCCTAGATTTACCTAGCGGTGTATTCCGCGCGAACAGCTCTACTGGTGTAAAAACTGTTGTACTGTTTTTTAGAAAAGGTGAGCCTACTAAAGACATATTTTACTACCAGCTGAATCTTACTCGTAATCTTGGTAAAACTTCTCCCCTTATTTTCGAAGATATGATTGACTTCGTAGATAAGTTTAAGAGTCGAGTAGTAAGTCTTAATAGCTGGATAGTTAATGCGGATGCAGTAAATAAGGAAACTCTAGATCTTGGAGTTAACAACCCAAATGCACCGCAAGCAGAGCTACTTAAATCACCCCATGAGATATTGTCTGATATTAAACTTATCGATCAGAGGATTTTTGAAATCTTGGACGAGATAGAACTTTAGATGCGTACGGTTAAGATAAGGGATATTCTTAAACTGGAATACGGCAAACCACTAGATCCAGCAGATCGTACGCCGGATGGTAAATATCCCGCATTCGGTGCAAATGGTGTAAAATCGAAAACAAACAAATTTTATTATGACAAGCCTAGCATAATTGTTGGCCGGAAAGGGTCTGCCGGTGAATTGACTCTGACCTATGAAAAGTTTTGGCCCTTGGACGTTACGTACTATGTAACACATGACGACTCCGAGACAGATTTAGTCTATATTTATTATCTTCTCAAATCACTCGATATTACATCTTATGCAAGGGGCGTAAAGCCAGGTATAAATCGCAACGACATATATGAATTAACTATTACGCTGCCTCCATTAACCGTACAGCGAAATCTCGGACAGAAATTATCTGAAGCTTACGCAAGAATTGATGAAACGATTGATCTTACAAAGAAGAATATTTTGAATTCGAGCTTACTTAAGGAATCTGCGGTTGAGGAACAATTCGGGCATTATGTTGACGGTGATATTATGAGCTTCGGTGATGTCTGTGAAGTCAAGGGTGGAAAAAGAGTTCCAAAGGGTGAAAAGCTAATTTCTGTCGCAACAGAACACCCCTATATTAGGGTAACTGATTTTAATAAAAATGGAGGAGTGGACACCACTGGTTTAAGATACGTCTCCGAGGGTGTTTTTTCAAAAATTAAGAAGTATACAATTAGTAATAATGATGTGTACTTAAGCATAGCTGGTACAATCGGTGTAACCGGAGTTATACCGGGCGAATTAGACGGCTCTAATTTGACGGAAAATGCCTGTAAGTTAGTTCCGTCTAGTGCAATTGAACAAATGTATCTTTACTACTTTACTCAATCTGCTAATTTTAAAGAACAAGTCTCTGCTATGGTGAAACAGTCAGCTCAACCAAAACTTGCGCTTATTAGGATTAGACAAATAAATATCCCGCTTCCGTCTGTAAATGAACAGAGACGGGCTGTTGCTAATCTTGACCATGTTTTCAATAGTATCGATAAGGTGATCGATCTTCAGTCGGATAAGCTGAGGAATTTGCAAAAACTTAAAGATTCTATGCTCGGACAGATAATTGTCAATGGGGTAGAATAAGGATTATGAACGAAGCTACGACACGTCGCGAACTTATAGACCCGCAGATCCGTGGTGCAAAATGGGGGCTGAATGAAACTATCGGCTCGCAGGTTATTGCAGAATACGTTTTCACTGACGGTCGTCTCATTGGTGCTGGGCAACGTGGCAGTCAGAAAAAAGCAGATTACATCCTCGCTTATAAAAACCAAAAACTTGCTATTGTCGAAGCTAAATCAGAAGATAAAGAAATAACCGATGGGCTAGAGCAGGTCAAGGGTTACGCGCAGGTTCTTAATATTCGGTATGTGTACAGTACGAACGGTCACGGCATCTACTTCTTTGATATGAAAACGGGTCGCGGTGAACAAGTTAATGAATACCACACTCCAGACGAGTTATTTAGTATGACTTTCGGTGCGTTTAGTGAAGTGCAAAAGACGGTTTTGACCGAGCCTTTCCAACGCAGCAAATTTAGCCCTCGTTATTATCAAGAGAACGCGGTCAATAGAGCCGTCGAAGCGATATCGGCAGGTGAACCACGCGTTCTTCTTACCCTTGCTACTGGTACGGGTAAAACGACGATTTCATTTCAGACAGTGTGGAAGTTATATCAGGCTCGTTGGAACAAGCGTGGTGATGAGCGTCGTCCTCGAATTCTTTTTCTCGCTGACCGCAATGTACTTGTTGAGCAAGCAATGGGCGACTTCAACCCACTAGAGAATGAGATAGTTCGTATTAATGGTGATGCCGTGCGAAAAGCCGGTAAGATTCCTACCAATGGTAATATCTTCTTCAGCATCTACCAAGCGATGACTGGTGGCCCGACTGAAAATCCATACTATAGCGACTATCCTGAGGACTTTTTCGACCTTATTATTATTGACGAGTGCCATCGTGGCGGTGCGGGTAATGAGAGTAACTGGCGTGCCGTGCTTGACCACTTTACGGGTGCAACCCACTTAGGTCTGACTGCGACTCCGAAACGAGATGACAACGTCGATACGTATGCTTACTTTGGTACTCCTAGGTATACCTACTCACTAAAAGATGGTATCGAAGATGGCTTTTTGACACCGTTCAAGGTGAAGCGCATTACGACTACTATGGACCGCTATATGTTCCACCCGACCGACACGATTGAAAGTGGTGAAGTTGAGACTGATCGTGAGTATACACTGAGCGATTTCAACAATAAGATTTACTTGCCAGAGCGTGAAGAAGAGATGGCTCGTATCATGCTTGAGCAAATTAATCCTAACCAGAAGACGATCATCTTTTGTAATGACGAAAAGCACGCTGCAATGATTCGTGATGCAGTAAATAAATACAAACCAGAGGGGACTCTTGGCGATAACGCTAATTACTGCGTGCGTATTACTGCAAGTGAAGGTGAGATTGGCGATCAATATCTGCGTGAATTCCGCGATAACGAGCGACAAATCCCGACAATCGTTACGACAAGTCGCAAACTTTCGACTGGCGTTGATGCACGCAATGTTCGTTTCGTTGTACTGATGCGCAACGTCGGCAGTATGATTGAATTTAAGCAAATTATTGGTCGAGGTACGCGCATTTACGATGGTAAAGATTACTTTACGATTGTTGACTTTTACGGCAATGATACCAAGTTCCAAGATCCAGAATGGGATGGCGAGCCGACAGAGGTAGACGTTACGAATATTGATAGCTCGGAATTGCCACCAGTTGAGGCTGGGCTTGCTATCCACGGTGATGGTGATGACGAAACCGATACTCCAGTGGTTGATAATGACTGGACGGGTGAGAGTGCCGTTGAGAAAGCGAAAAAACAAAAGACTGTAGTACGACTCGCAGACGGAAAGTCACGAGAGATTAAATATAGCGTTGACACTCAGTTCTATATGGACGGAAAACCAGTTGGACCAACTGAATTCCTCGAGCTACTTTTTGGAAAACTGCCGGAGTTCTATACATCAGAAGAGGATCTTCAGAAGCAATGGTCTGATCCACGCACTCGAAGTGCGTTATTGCGGGGACTTGCTGAACGCGGATTCGATGAAGAGAAGCTCGAAAAATTAAAAGAGCTCATTGATGCTGAGGACAGCGATGTGTATGATGTACTTCGTTATATCTCGTATGCCAAAGAAACAATCACTCGTCATGAGCGAGCATCTATCATTCGTGATTACTATCTTGAACAGTTAGACGAGGGTGAGCGTGACTTTGTGTCGTTCGTCCTCGACACATACGAGAAATCTGGAGAAAACGAACTATCTATGGAGAATCTTCGAGGACTTGTTCAGCTTAAATACCGTACAATGCCTGATGCGGTAAAGCATCTTGGTTCACCACAAGAAATAGTACACGACTACCTTGAGCTACAGCAGGAGCTCTACTCGTCAACGAGTGTCTAAGATCTCAAGATCGTCTTTATAGGGTACACTACAGGGACTTTATGAAGATTTCGGCAAATCCTTGCCAAAACCCAATCCAGTAGGGCATCCATAACTGAACAGTTAGTAACAGCCCTAGCCCTAACATCATACCGAGTACACCTCGGAATAGTGAGCCTCCACCTGACCTTGCCCTGCTCACTGGTTACGTCCTAAGAGTTTTGATAATGTAGCAATGTCGATACCGTCAGACTTTGTACGGTTATTACGCCAGTGAAGTGCTCGGAGATTGGCAGGAGCGTTGGCTATACCGGGGAAGTGCGCTTTCGGTAGTTCATGGTCGATCTCCCAACCGTAAGCTGTCCTTTGCCCGTACTCGCTCCATACAATGAAAGTGCCGTGAGCATCTTTACGGACACGGTTCCTATCGTAGCCGATGACAACTAAGGCTTGTTCCCAGGCACCTAGTTTACGTTGATAATCTCGTTGCTGTTGGCTAATCCAATTAGTTAAATCGCTCATAGTCTTACCGATCCGTGTTGCTTTCGGGGCTGCAGTAGTAACAGCCGTTGATACGATTGGCGATATTTGGGTAGAGAGCCTTGGCTCGCTCTACGGCTTCAACCCCATTGTTGAAGTAGCCGAGGCCGAGCTGATTCTCTGGTTCTGCTCCTTGCGTACAGTCGAGTCGGTGGACCTCGAAGTCGCCGTTAGGTTGTGAGTTGTTATTGAGATAGTAGTATGCCATGATATTCTCCTTTCTTGGCTTACGATCTACGATACGGTAAGGTGTGCTGTTGCTGAAATTGAGACTGATCTTTGACGGACATTCGGAGAGCCTCGGACTTCGGGTTGGCCGTTAATCTCGGCAAGTGTCATGAGGGCTTCAGCTTCCCGTATTTGTGCATTCTCGATGATAGCGCGGCGAATGAGGCCCGACTGGTTGCCAACGAATATGCGGGCACTGTATTGATCCGGCAAACCTTGTACCATGCGTCCATTCAACACAATATTTACCCGAGTGTTCGCGAGCAGTGCAAGTATGGTCTTCTTTAATTCACTCTTCGCCCACCCACTTCTCTGCATTTGGGTGTTGATCGTGACAGTCTTCATATGGGGGCGACCAACAAGGTAGTGTACCCACTTTTGGCGTTGCACGTCGTTCACAGCATAGATGTGGGGGATAACAGGAATACCTAGCTTGCTTAGCTCATCAACAAAAGCCAAGGACTTATTGATATTAATAAGGTGGGCAAGTGGGCATTCCCGCATGAATAACGAGAAATTCATCCCCGCGACGGCGTAGAAGTTACCGGCGGCGATCGATTTAAATAAGTCGATTTCAATGCGTCGCCACCACAATGTTTCTATTAGCACATCAATGCTGTCCGCAAACAGTATAATTTTTTTATTGGCGAATATGGGCTTAGTGAGGGCACTGAGATCGATTTTTACATCATCCGCGACATGATAATATCCTCCCGAGTAGCGTGGTCGTCTATTAACTAGGTCTTTCAGCTTGATCCCTACGATCTCGCTCTGTACGCTATCGGCTGGCCGATCAAACCAGTCACGAGGAATGATCGGGATATTCTGCTGAATTAAGGGTGAGGGACCGGATAAAGCCTTGGTGTTCATGTCCAGCTTGCCAACGTCTTGGATATAGAGCTCTACGTAGGGGTGATGACAGTCGATAATGTTAACACCGTCACCCGCGCAGCGATCTTCAATCAACACTTTTTCCTCACCGCTCACCAGAGAGCTGACTTTGTCAGCGTCGCAGTTCGATTCCGCAAACAGCGTTGTCTGGTTATTGTTGCGCAAACTCCGCATAGCGGTTACCTCGTTTGTCGGTGACGACACTAGCCTCGTAGGTAATACCTCGTGCCGCACATGCTGTCAGTCGTTTTAGGTTGTTTGTTGAAATTCGCCCCGCTCCCCGGCCATCTGCTGTATAAAGATGATTCCCTTCGAGCACAAGTTCGGTTCCGACCGGTAGATCCACATCAACCTTTACCTTAAAGGCTACCGGACACAAGTTGTTAATGTCCTGGGTCGTACGGCTACCGCCTCCCGGGCCGTTCACTTCAGTGCTAATGGTGGCGGTATTGTCCGCCGCCGCTTGCATAGGGGGATTTACCCGCGATTTGTCGTTCGTTTTGCGCTTATCACCTGATCCCATATTCTATTTCTCCTTGACAGCTACCTCTGTCTGTTATAAAATCTTCAAGCAGATTTGTTTAAGAATGTTTAATTTCTCAACTCATCTATGTTTATGCTATCATAAGAGGAAGGAGGCAGTCAACATGAATGATCCACGTTTAATTGGTTCGCGAGTTAAACAGCTACGAAAGCGCAAGGGTCTTTCCCAAACGGAACTTGGAAAAAAAGTAAACAAGAGTGCCATGCAGATATCGTACATCGAAACCGGTGAACGTTCTGCAACCTCAGATATCTTGGAAAAACTGGCTTCAGCACTTGAAGTGACTGTCGGTGATTTTATTGCGCCAGTTGTTGTGCCGAAGATCTCAACTATCACCTATGGCAGAATGTCATCGCATTTGACATCTCAACAGCGTTCGGAGGTGGAGCGCGCTCTTCAAGAGTTCGATACTCACGTTAGAAGTGAGGTTCTATGATCCGATACCCCGTAGCGCGGGAGAAGGCAGCAAGCGTACTGGGTATGTTCGATGCTAACGAAGCACCCGTAAACGTTATCGCTATAGCTGAAAAGCTTGGTTTCAAAGTAGTACCATTTTCATTTCCTGATACAATGTCAGCCGTTGTGCGTATATACGAAGACGGCGAGAAGGTTATCGGGGTTAATAAGGATCAAACGCCGACCCGTCAACGATTCTCGATTGCGCACGAGCTAGGACACTACTTGTGTGGTCATGAGAGCTATAGCCATGATCAAATCGTCATCGACCCGTCGAAGAAATATCTCGATCCAGGCTTTCAGATGGAGCAAGAAGCGGATGAGTTTGCCGCTGAACTTCTTATGCCTAGTTATCTCTTGAGTAGAGACATGGAAAGTGAAGGTCCTCTCTTTGTAGAACGTCTAGCGAAGAAGTATGACGTGAGCGAACAGGCATTATGGATTCAAATACTCAACGTACAGTCGTTTGCTAGTGCGGAGTCCTTTTAGAACGAAGCTCATCTTCGATAATTTCGGGTAAACCCGGATTATCCTTTCGCAATATCATATTCGGTCCACCAGTAATCGGTCTCGCCTTAATCTTCCCCTGACGTATCAGCTTACGAATCGTTTGGATGTGTAATCCTGTCTTGTAGGCTAGGGAAGTATCGGGAATACATTTCTCGTGGTTGTAGTCACCGCATAATGATCCTGGTATCTTCTTGGTATCGACCGCTTTCTGGCAGTTCATGCACTTAAATCCCCATTTGTCGTACCAACCGCTAGTGCCGTAGACCATCTGCCCACAAAGTGAGCAGTTTCTTCCTTCACCTTCCATCGAGAAGCCTTTCGGTTCAGTTTCGAGCCGTTTCTTTAGGGCTCGTTGTTGCATATCCATCTCGATGAGCAAATCGACGAACTTTACCAAGTTATCTGCTGATTGCTTCATTTCAAGTTCGGAATCGTATTTGATACCTTCTTTTTCACTAATATTCTTAAACTCTTCATAACTTTTATCACTTAGTTTAGTCATGCCATTACCCCTCTATAATTATAGGACTTCCAATCTGTGTGTATGTAAGCTAAGCTAGCGACCAAGTAAGATCTGTTCACTCGCTTATGGGACAAGTGAAATAGGGGGTTATAGTGTCTCATTTGTCCCATTCTCATCCGTTGGAAGGTTCGAGACCGTTAAGCGGAGCCAAATTGTAAAGCCTAATAAAACTGACAGGTACACTATCAGTCTTTTTGTTAATGATGCTCACTCGTCAACTACGAACTGTGTACACGCTGACTAGTCGCATGCAATCATGCTAATCTAAGTCTATGCTTAGCGATAAACTACTCTGGACGGAGCAGATGAACGATATAAGGATAGATTGTTCGATTGACATTGCAATACACCGTGGCAATACGAATAAACTACTGCTCATTATTCCTGGCGTAGACGGGACGCTGGATGGCTATCAAGATAAATACAAAATAATCGCTCAGAGTATAAATGATAAACACGACGCTTCTGTAATTAGAATAAATAATCCGTTCATCACTTCATATCATTGGGAATCGAACATACGGAACATACTTGAATATATTAGATCGAATCAAAAAAAGATAAGCCCGAACAATAACAAACCATATGACATAAGAATAATGGCTCATTCTGCAGGTGCGGCTATTGTGGCAAGAATTGCTTGGGAGTATCCAGATATTTCAAGGGTGCTCCTGGTAAATCCAGCTGCCAAGCTAGGACTCGATAAGATTGTTAGTGGGTTGAATAATCTAGACAATCAAAAAGCCATCGTTATTTTTGGTGAAAATGATCCAGCTCGCCAATACGCGGAGTTGCTCGGAGCAATACCAACAACTACTGCCAGCGTCGTGAACGGAGCAGACCATAACTTTACGGGGGAGAGTTTTTCGTTATTCTTAGATTTAGCGGATCACAATCTATTTAATGAGTCTGTGACTGAAATGAAGGACAGGGAACGAGCTGAATAAATGACAAACATATACCTAGATATTGATGGTGTCCTACTCGCCAACGAAACGAACCTAGCTGAAGGTGCAAGCGATTTTATTAAATACGCAAGTGACCACTTCGACGTGTACTGGTTAACAACGCATTGTATGCACGGTGACCCGGCCCATGCTATCGAATACGTACTCCGTGCAACCACCGAAGACCTTCGACCATACCTCGAAAGATTCAAGCCGACTAGCTGGAGTCTTATGAAAACTGAAGCCATAGATTTTACGAAACCGTTCCTATGGTTCGATGACGACTGTTATAGCGGGGAACTAATTGAATTGAAAAGCCATGATGCACTGAAGTATTGGATTGAAGTGGATCTTGCAAAACACCCAGATCAGATGGTTCATGAGCTAAAACTACTCATAACAATTTGACGCGCTATGTCATTTATTTGACGTCGTATACAATAAAGATTACTAAGCAAAGAATAAGATATGAAATTAATATTGCTACATAATTCGGACAGGTTATTTACAGCCCACAAGCCACCTGACGACAGCACAAGACCATTCTTCTATTGGTATTCAGATAGGTTCGTATCGTTTCAGGGAACACAAAAGTATTTGTATATATTTGTAATCGATCCCAAGAAAGATGACGTGCAGCTTCGCTCAAGAACACGAACAAGGGATTTTGATGGCTTACACAAAGACTTCCTTCACTACAAAGCTTGGATAGAAGGAAGTCATGACGAAGAGTGTTGGTGTACTGATAAAAACTTGAAATATGCTGAGTCTGGCATTGCCATGACTTTTAGCGAGATGAAACCAACGGTTACGCTTCTGAATAGATACTATGGATCAAATCGTGAAGAATGGATGGCGACTGACTTTGAAATAAGCGAACCTGCAGTGCCATTTACGAAACGAAAAATTAAACTTTTTAAAGAGCCTTACGCTGAAATGTTTGAAACGCAACCTATCAAGTTCAATGAAATTCCTGAGATCGTTAACATAATTCCCGACATCAACGAATGTTTACCTTTTAAAACAGTAGCTAAAGGTAAAGATGGAAAGTATGACTATGAGGGTTGGAAGCCCATGATATCTGAAAAAGATGGTATTTGGCTTTAATGATAGAAATATTGCAACTCTTATGCAACAAACTCATATCGAAGTCAACTGACTTCGATTAGTATTTGAAAGTATCTTTTCAGTGTCTCATTTGCCTCGTTTCACCACTGTTAAATGGTCCGTGACCTGTATGGGGAGCCAAAATAGAATTCAAAAAGTTCAAGACCAGTCTTCCCGACTGGTCTTTGCTTTATATCTATTAAAGCTCCCTTTTAATACAAATACATAAGCCCAGAGAATATTGGGATTTTGAGTAGGGATCTGAACGTCTCGAACAACAAGGGTATAGCTGATTGACCCATTGTCAATAATATGTTAAAATCGCTTATAATGACCTGCTGATGTGTGGGTCGTTGAACCTACACATCTGTATCTGTTTACTGGAGACCTCCCGTAAGCCACTTCGATCCGAAAGGATATCATGTCCATTGCACCATTTCGGCTTGTGCCGAACCCGGTCAAGATCGCGTCTCGACGCGATCATCGACACGGGCTTCACCTGTTGGAGCCGCGTCGCGACTGGGCTCTCGGGTTCATCACGGGGCACCGCACACGGATCGTCCTCAGCATGAGCCTCATTACGCTCGCGCTGTTCGCCGTTCAGATGTACCTCTGGTCGAACTCCGTCCTCCCGCCCCTGAGCGACTTCTGGGGAATGGTAGCTACCTACAGCTCGGTCCTCTGGATCATGGCTGTGCCGGCTGCGTTCCTCGGGCTCTTGGGTATGTTGGCGTACAAGTACCCGAAGAATCTCGACGACGTCCCGCCGATCGAGCAACTCGTGGTGTTCCGTATCTGCAGCAAGGGCGACAACATCCGCATGGTTCGCGAGACCATCAAGCGATGCATCGTCGAGATGGAAGCGTCGCCGCTGTTTGACTACCTCGTCGAGGTCGTCATCAACGACGTCGAGGCCGTCAGCTCGCTGCAGCATCACCCGAAGGTCAAGATCCTCACGATTCCGAACGACTACGAGACGCCACGAGGTGACACGAAGTACAAGGCCCGGGGGTTGCACTATGCCCTTGAGGCTTCGGACATTCCGGACGATGCCTGGCTGGTTCACCTCGACGAGGAAACTCAGCCGACGTCCTCGGGAATCAAGGGGATCACCAAGATGATCCGCGAAGAGGAGGCCTCGGGGGAGCTGCGCATCGGACAGGGAGCCATCCTGTACCACCGTGCATGGAAGAAGCACCCCATCATGACGCTCGCTGACAACGTGCGTACCGGGGATGACTTCGCTCGCTTCTACTTCCAGCACCGTCTCGGCCGCACTGTCTTCGGACTGCACGGCAGCTACATCGTTGTCCGCAACGATGTCGAGAAGCTGGTCGGGTTCGATTTCGGGCCCGACGGAAGCATTACCGAGGACGCCTTCTGGGCACTCGAGCTCATGGAGCGCGGACACCGCGCGCGATGGGTCGAGGGGTACCTTGAGGAGCAGTCGACGGAGGACGTCAAGGACTTCCTCCGTCAGCGAGCTCGCTGGTACCACGGTCTGATGAAGGTCTCGCTCAACGCGCCGGTCAAGTTCCGGTGGCGGGCGAGTATCTTCATCAACACCATCCTCTGGTCCTTTGCGCCGCTGGCAGGGCTCTACACAATCTTCCACTTCTTCGTGGGCTACGGCACACCGTTCTGGGTCGCCCTCCTCGCCAACATGGTGTACGCGTCGTTCATGACGCTGTACCTGACGGGCCTGAAGGCGAATATGGACGAGCACAAGATCAAGGGGGTGCACCGCCGAACAGGCTGGACGCTCCTGCAGCTCGTGCTCACCCCGTTCTTCTCCTTCATCGAGAGCGCGGGGGTCGTGCTCGGCATGTACGAGTTCGTGAAGTCGAAGATCACCAACAAGGATGGCGGCTTCCACGTCGTCAAGAAGTAACAGAACAGATGAGGCGAGGGCCTGCACCGTGACACACCAGTCGCCGGAGCGGGTCCTCGCCGACTCATCTTTCAGAGCAAAGAGTTGAATTTTATAGTAAATATGCTATAATAAGTACAGAGTTTGTAATTGAATTCTTTGCCCTTTAAGAGAGAGGATTGCGCTATGCGCATCATTGCAACGTCGCTCGTCGCACTCCTTCTTGGTACTGGAGTTGCTGCATGCACTTCACAGCCCGAAGAGTACGTCGAGTCACACCAGGAACGGTACTACCCGAACCGCGAAGATTGGCCACCCCCTCCAAGGGTAGCCGACCCGTGGAAGCCCGGCGACTTCCAGAACGGCATCCAGATCTACTGGCACTACAACGCCAGTGACGAGGACATCCAGGACAAGATCGACAACATGCTCGATTACGTTGTTCGTCGGCATGCGAATAGCGTGGCGATCACATTCCCCATTTACACAGATGGGGTGACGCCGACCACCGTGTATACGGACGCTGAAACGCCCACTCCGGCTCAACTGTCGATCATTCTCGCCGAGGCTAAGAACAGGAACCTTCGGGTTCTCGTTCGGCCCCTCATCTACGAGATGAATATCGTCGAAGAGAGTCCCGGTGACTGGCGTGGAAGTATCGACGTTGCTGATCCGAGCCAATGGTTCGACAGTTACATCAACGTGCTCCAGCAATACGTTCCCGTCGCCGTGCAATATGACGTCGATGAGTTCGTTGCAGGCACTGAGTTGGTGTCGCTTCAGTCCATGACGGATCAGTGGCAACGGGTGATCGAGACGATTCGTGCTGCCGGTTTCGCTGGTGAGGTGAGTTATTCGACCAATTGGGCCGATGAAGAGAATGTGGTGTTCAGCGACATTGGCGTTGATGCATACCCCGGCTTCGAGCTTGGGGATGATGCGTCCGTTGATCAGCTGACCGCGGCAATCTCGGGATGGTTTCAGAGCCGTTACTCGGCCGATGAGTTGTCTCGTCTTACGATCCAGGAGGCAGGCATCCCCGCGATAAGTGGAATGTATCTGCACCCGTGGTGGTGGGGCGGGAATGACCAGCCGCTCAACGTCGATATTCAGGCAAAGTGGTTCACCGCAATGTGTAATGCGGCCCACAACGTCGGCGTCGAGGGAATCTATTACTGGAACCTCGATACAAACATCGACTTCAACAATGAAGCTTTCGACCCGATGACCGGATATAGCGCAAGCTTTTACGGTCGTCCCGCCGAGGACAACATTCGGGAGTGCTTCCTCAGATAATGAAAGGGCAAAAACCCACGGATGCTCGCTGACTTTGGTCAGCTGAGCGTTATCCGTGGGTTTCTGCATTTTTGGTATTTTTTCGTTTTTTAGTAATCACACAGGCTATTGTATTAAGTCAAATCAAGTCGAAGAAGTAGATCGTTTGGTTCAAGACTGTAATGCTGAGCCAAGTGAAAATTACTAGGGTAGGCGAGTTTCGAAACTTGCCTACTTTTATTTTGAGGCAAAAATCACCTATGTTGAGTTTATTCGAGTCCAGTACTTGTCTGATAGAATGAAAGTATGAGTCAAAACGAACAAGTAACAGTCAGCCCAGTTGGTAATCCTGCTCAGCTTCAATCTTATGACCGAAAACAATTTTACGAGGAACAGTTTGCGGGTAATCACGACCTCGCTGTTAACGTCATTGATATATTACTGTTTACTTCACGCGGCGACATTATCTTACAGAAACGCTCTCACACAAAAGCCCATAACCCTGGGTTACTCGATAAATCAATTGGTGGTCATATAGTCTACGGAGACACCGCTGATTACACGGTGATGGTTGAGTCTGTGCAGGAACTACTAACGCCCTCAATCGTGCTCAAAAATGACGCCGACTTTGATAAAACACTCAGTCTGCTAAAGAACTACACAGAAACTATATCAATCGTGAAGCCAATAGAGACGGTTGAATGGACATTAAACAAGTTGCACGAAGATTCACAGAAGCCAATTAACAACGTGGTACATATGTACTTCGGACTATACGATGGAAGAATGCGACCAGCTGATAGAGAAGCGGCTGGGATGCTCTACTATTCCTACGAAAACCTCAAGCGAGAGATTGAGCAAAATCCAACACAGTTTACTGACGACCTTATTAAAATGTGTGCAAAATATGATGAGCAGATTCTTGCATTTCAAAACTTAGTGAGCAATAACACAACGCACACAGAATAGGTATCAAATGAAGGAAGTTATCTGGGTATATGGAACGAGCGGTTCGGGTAAAGAGACATTTATAAAGTCTCTTTTAGTCACCAGTGATTTAAAGAAGGCTTTCCAATTAGATAACAAGACTCTTGTTGCTAGTGAAGAGAGTTTAAGGAATTTAGGGCAACTTGATAACTCACGGAGTTCCATTCTTGAAGAAGTCGCTAATTTAATTCGGACAAACGACGTTGTGGTTATCAAGTGGCAGTACGGTGACACACTTCTGAATAGCCCAAATGTACTGTACGAAAGATTCCCAAATCTCAAGCACGTTGTCATTAGACTTAATGTTGAGGCTGATGAACAGACCCAACGATTAAAAACAAAGTCTTGGTGGACGGACAATGGTAAGGAAAGTGAGTTTATAGAAAAGGAAATATCTCTTGTCGAGTCATCTATAAAAGCACTCAATCCAGCCTTCGACATTTTTAGGCATAACTGGTAGGAAGCTTATAATATTTCACTAAGATATCGCTGTGAAAGGTTAATCTCTTTCGAGATATTGACGATTGCTTGATGGTATTTCGTTCGCAACAGTTCAATCAGAGGGAGCTAAGCTATTATAACAAAAAAGACTCTCAAGGGGTCTTTTTGTTATACTTAGCGTTATGGAACAAAAAGCAGAAGACTTTTCTACACAGGCACTAGGGACTCTTACGATCGTAATTGGGTTACCTGGATCTGGTAAAACTACATATATTAATAATCTTGCCGACCAGAACTCACAGCTGTCGATTTATGACGATTATCAAGGGGAGGCATATAATAATGATTCTGATCCACGCTTGAGTAAGCACTTCGGTGAATTAGTAGGTAATTTGAAGAAAGCGAAGAACGTTATCGTATCGGATATACGTTACTGTATACCACACGAACTCAATGTTTTTCTTGGTACCGTATTAAGTGCGGCTCCTAATGTACGCATCGAGTTAAAATATTTTGAAAATAATCCGGAAGCATGTAGAAAGAATATATTATTTAGAAATCGGGAAAATCGAGTCGACCAAGAACTAGAGCTTCTCAATAAGCTTACTTCAGGGTATGTCTTGCCCTCAATTGAGCACCTTACAGTGCACGTTTCAGCTTAAAAGATTTCTAACTTCTTATACGTCCAAAATAAAAGTGAAACAAGAATCATACTCTGATACTAAGGTGTGCCTATAGTTGCTTATTAAATGCGCGCAGGTGATTTTCTGAGCCACTACGAAGTGACTCTAACATAGCTATGACATCTTGGTCGGTTGTAGTTGCGAGTTGTATACTTATGTCAGCTATGTCTTTTTCTTCGATAATAACACCGACTTTGTATGCCTCGGTAGCGTTTTTGTTACCCTGCTCAATTAATGTGTCGTAGAGCGCTTGTAGGTCTTGGTTTATGAAAACACCAACCTCTGAAGAACGAGGATCGGCTATATTCCTTGCTTGTAAAAGTGTCAGTACCCTCTCTTGGTGAGTCGATTCACTCTCTAGAATGTTACCGAATACAGTAGCTCCATATTTTTGATACATGATAGTGTAGACATCATGCGCCAGTTTCTCTTCCTCAATGAGGTATAGTAATTGATACTCGGTAGACTTGCCTGCTAGGGTAGCGACGGTGCTATCGTCAGTCACGCTAGACTCTGTAGTGTTCGGTTGGTCTTGGTCAGAATCATTCCCGAGAACTAGGTAACTGCTTACACCCGCTAAAATCAATATATTAGCGACTATTATCACAAATATTTTTGGACTAACTTTCCTCACACCTTCTTTTCCTGACAGTATCTACATAAGCCACTAATAGTTAATCGTCCAGAAATATGACAATCATCCGTGGACGATTCAATAATCGGAGTAACCTTATCTTTCACGTCGATGTCGCGAAGCATTCCGCATGATGTACATATAAAGTGATCATGGGGTATTACATTTGTGTCATATTGAATTGATCCTTCGCGGGTAGGTGGCGCGAACGCTATTGATCCTCGCATTGCAAGTCGAGCAGTTGCACGGTGAACGGTTGTCGCGCTCAGGTTAGGGTAAGTTCTACGTAGTTCAATTAAGAGCTCGGTGTTCGTGGCATGGCCCATAGAAGCAAGCAAGGCCTCAATGGCTTGGCAGTATTTGGTTTGGCGTTGAGTGGCGACGGCATTACTCATAACGTACTCAGTATAGGATCAATTCTTGCTAATGTAAACGATTTACATTAATATAATAACCATGGTAATAAAAAGGAGATATTAATGAATCGAATTATCGTCGATGTCCGTGAACCACTTGAATATAAAATAGGTCATGTTAAAGGAGCTATTAATATACCACCGTCACAAATGATGTCAGGTGCAGAGAAACTTGATGGCGTACCAAAAGACACCGAATTGGTGCTGTATTGCGTCTCGGGTAGTCGCTCGAACTCATCTATGCATTACCTAAGGCAACTTGGCTTCACAAATCTGGTGAATGGGATTAACAAATCACACGTCGAAGCTAAATATCTGTAGTGGTTGATTTACAGCTAAACCTCGCTTAACTGCAGGTATAATTTCCCTTACTGTTATGATGAGGTCATGTATATATTGCCGATTAAATAGTGTAAGCCGTCGATACCTTCATAAGCAGCAAGCTAAAAATAATCACTGCAACAATCAACAAGATAGCGTAATGTTTATGGACGAACTTATGAAATGCTGGGTAGGCCAGCCAAAATAACGCATAGAATATGGCGTAGCGCCCGATACGTAAAAAAAGAGCAAGGATGAGGAATAGCAAGATATTCAATTCGAATCCTGGGGCTAGGTTTAGAAAGACTTTATAAGGTACACCCGAAAACGGTTGGTTAATGAGTCCCCACACTCCCATATCATTAAACCAGTCGTGCACTTTGGTGAACATCCCTTCGTACACATAGGGAATCTGAAACATGGCATCGCGAGAAACATGTACGGTCAATCCGATAATCGTGCCAACGACAGTACCTAGAATGTCATATATGAGTAGGTTGGCGCGGTGGCGTATTTTCATAAATACCACAAGAAAAAGTAGGAATTCAGGAACGACAAACCAGATCAATGTTTCTGCCAACGCCCAAGCAAATACCAGCCAGTTAAGAGAGGCACTTTCAAAAAACCTCTCCATGAATTGATTAAAGCCTGGTCTGACTTCAAGGATTTTTTTGCGATGTCTAAGGAAAAAGTAGAGAACAAATGGTGCGCAAAATAGGAGGATGCTGCCGCCAACTAATGCGACGTTTGAAAGAATACCCAGTGGGGTATACATGAACTATATTCCGCAGAGCATTTTGATAACTGATAATAAGAATGAGATTAATCCCATGACTGTGGCAATAGCAATTAAGATAATACCCAGAGTTCGTATAGTAGTTTTACGTATAGTAGCGCCTAATATACCAGTAGCGAGAAGTAGTGGGTATCCAGCGAGGTTCAGTAAGAATTGAATTTCATCAAAGTCAGAACGTGCGCAAGTAGCTGACCTTCCGCTACCCAGTTCATGTGGCCAAGCTAGTCCTCCGATAAAAGCGATAGCAACCATCAGTCCGCCAATTCCAAGAAGAATATAGAAAACACGTATTTTTGTATTTAGCCTGCGCGACGTCGCAGCATCGGTGACTTGTTGCGCTTTATTGTCTTGGTATTCCTTTTTCGGGGCCCAAGTTTCGGTTGCCTTTGGGGTTATATTAGGTTCTTCATTATTCATAACGTCAACTATACTAAGGTGCATGAAGGAACACAACATAAGCATTGTTTTGATGCAGACGCCTTGGATTGTCCTGGCTATTGTTTTGGGTATTATTGGTTGTATCGCACTCTATAAAGGGGATTATCGAGCCTTTTTTAAATCGTCAGTTTTTACTAAAACAATCATGTGGCTCCCTCTCTATCTGGGATTCTGCCTAGCTAGTTACTCACTACTTTTGGCAAGTATTGCTGCGCTCCTCATTATGATCGGTGCCTTATACGAATGGGGTAGGTGCGGCAAGGTGTCGGTAGTTGGGTATCTCATATATTTCCTCACAGGGTGCATCGCTTGGCCGGTATCAGTACACCTCATGGGCTCTAGCCTTTGGGTATCAATCGTTCTTGCATCGGTAGTATCTGATGTGATGGCTTTCTTCTTCGGTAAAACGTTAGGTCGACATCACCTACCAAAATTTCTGAATAATCGTAAAAGTTACGAAGGGGTGTTAGGACAATTAGTCGGAGGGGTTATTGGTGTCATGATTACAAATATTCTATTTGGGGTTGAGGTCGTGTGGTGGTGGGGATTAGTAATCGGCTTGCTTAGCACTGTAGGTGACTTAGTAAACAGCTTTACCAAACGCAAGCTAGCGATTGATGATTGGGGTAATACGATCCCAGGACACGGTGGAGTGATGGACCGTTTTTCAAGTTTGAACGCTGTACTTATCGGTGCGGCGTTACTTTTTCTTGTAATCAATTAGTCCCAATAGATTATTATAGAGAGTATGCGCAAAATTTTATTTATTACGGCAACTCACGGCAACGAGCAAGACGGTACCAAAGTCATGCAACGCCTTGAGCAAGAATTACCCAAAGAAGACTACGGCTACGACTGGATCATTGCCAACGAAAAGGCGTACGCAATCAATGAACGTTTCGTCGAGCAAGATCTGAATCGTAGTGCACCAGGTGACATCAACAGTCCGGTGTATGAAGTGAGACGTGCAGCGGAAATTATCGATATGAGTAAAAATTACGATGTTGTTATTGATCTGCACGGCACGAAAACTGACAGTGGTATGGTGACGATTATTCCGTATCCTACAAAACAAAACGTTGCATTGGCTCAATCGACGGGCCTTAATCGCAACGTTGTGTGGTATTCAGAAACTTCAAACGTAGCCGGACCATTAGTGCAGCACATGTCCATCCCAGCGATTGAGTTTGAATGCGGACCAAGAGACACCGACAAAGCGTTCGATCTTACCTATACAGCAGTCCGTCGATTCATCGAAGCGAATCGTGAGGGCGTCGATGTCGAAGGTGTTGAGAAGGTAGAGTTTTATAACGTGTACGATAAACTACCCGGCGAGCATGACTCGTCACTCGAAGACTTTGTGATGACGACTAGGGGTGGGGAATCGTTTTATCCTTTCTTGTCAGGGAACGAATACGGTGGTATTGTATGTTACAAAATGAACAAAATAGATGCGAGTGACATCGTATTAGTCTAAACGGAGCAATATCATGGCACATGGTCATCAGCTCGAAGAAGTAACTGCACCAACACTGCAAACAGAAACGTTCGTAAAACGCCGCCATGAAGTAGCAGAACTTTTACGTCAGAGTTTCGCAGGCGCACCGTGGTTCGAGGATCTTAGCGAACAAGAGGCGCTGGCTCGCACCGAATCATATATACAAAAGCCTGGATTCGAGGCAATCCTTGCACTTGGAAAAAGTGGCGTGATTGCAGCTGGGCTGTGGTGCGACACTCCTTCTCTTGACCAGTTAAGCGCTGAACGTGGTGCTGATCTTGCGGACTTTGCGGCGATTACTTTGGACAGGGAAGGGGCGGAGGGTATTGTTTGGGAACGTGAAGTGGTGGTAAGTCCGAATTTTCAAGGTCGGGGACTGGCAACGCAACTACGTGGCGAGTTCTTGCGTACCGTAGCCACAAGTACTGCCCGTTCGGCGCTGATGTTAACGCGCATGCGTGACGACAACGCCGCTATTATCACCGTTGCCGAGAAGTTTGACTACGAAAGAACCGGAATTCGTATGCCGTCTTCGCAAAACCCTGACGTCTCGCATGAATATTGGTATAAGGTAGTGAGAAATAATGAGTAACGGCGAAGCCATAACCGTTATTTCTAGCCGAGCAACAGATGTACTGATGCGCCCCGATGGAACCATTATTAATACGGTTGAGGGTGGCCCGGCGCTTTTTATTGCAGCCGCACTTAAAGATGCCAGCGCACCCTTTGTACTACACGAAGGCGAGCGTTTAACTGTCGAAATCGAGGTACATGAAGACGGTGAGTACGGGCGAATTCCTCCTCCATCGTTGTATCGTCGGCTCGGCGAGGTGAGTACAACACCGTATTGTTTAGTATCGACGTTGCTTGATGAGTGGAAGATTGATGGTAACATCCCCGAACGATTGATGGTTGATATTCAGGGCTATGTCCGTGATGGCTCGGCGTTCGGCCGCAAGCAAGCCTGGCCGTTTGATGCCGAAGTTACCAAACAAATATTCTGCCTAAAAGGAACCGACGAAGAAGTCGGCTACATTCCTCACGACTTGGTTGAAGATCAAAAAGCTCACCGTATGCTGGTGGTGACACGTGGTGAAGAGGGAGCAACAGTCTATTTCAAGGGTCGGGAGTTCGTTATTCCTGCGGAAGTAGTGGTTGATTTACCCGATACTGTGGGCGCGGGAGACACTTTCTTTGCCTACTACGTGGCGGCGCTGAGTAACACAGAAGATCCAGAATCTGCCGGTCAGTATGCGGCGCAGAAAACTGCAGCGTTTCTTGCGAGCAAAAAGTAACCTTCAGGTACCTATTATTTGCGGTATGATTGATCTATGACTTGGCTATTCTTTGCTCTCCTAGCTCCGTTTCTATTTGCGTTGACTAATCACGTCGACAAGATCTTGTTGGGGCGATACTTTACTAAGGTACGATCGACTACTCTTCTGATCTATACTGCCATCGCTAGTGCACTGATCACTATTGCGATTGTCCTATTAAAACCAAGCGTTCTTAGTGTTCCATTGTTTGATGCCGGACTGATGTTTACGGCTGGAATTATCTATTTTCTGGCGATTATGCCGTATATAAGGGCACTCAGTCTAGAAGAGGCGTCACGGGTGATTCCGATTTTTCAGATACAGCCAGTCTTGGCGTATACATTCGGGGTTGCTCTATTTCACGAAACACTCTCGCTGACACAAATACTGGCAGGTATCATTATTGTTTCTGGTGCGGTGCTGATTAACCTAGACCTCGATAACCGTCGAAAGTTTAAAGGGGTTATATTTGGATTGATCGCACTGTCGTGTTTGTTGTTTATGTTGGAATCAATTACCTTCAAATTCGTAGGAGGTAATTTCGGTTTCTGGGATGCCTCATTCTATCAGTATCTCGGAACTGCTGTCGCCGGGTCATTCATAATGATCATTAGTAAAAGATACCGACACGACTTCAAGAAAGTTAACAAAGAAGGTGGCAAAAAAGTTTTCTTTGGTGCAGTTACAAACGAAATGATAAACATGGGTGGCCGGCTGGCGTTTAATTTTTCGCTACTGCTTGCACCGCTAGCGCTTGTCCAATTGGTCCAGGGTTCACAATCTATATTTGTGCTTGTTATCGGTACGCTACTCGCGTTACTTATTCCGAAGTACGGTAAAGAGAACCTGTCACGAAAACACATGGTTCAGAAAATAGTCTCAATTCTGATTGTTATTGTGGGGACGTGTCTACTTCTGCTTTAGGATGTTTAACTTTGTTATACTATGAAATAAGATATGAAGACCTATCAAAATCCCGCATCATCAGAGTGGCAAGAGTTGATCAAACGTCCAGTAATGGAGAGTGAAGATCTAAGTACAAAGATTACTGATATATTTTCACAAGTCCAATCAGGGGGCGATCAAGCGTTAATTGACCTGACGCTGGAGTACGATAAGGTAGCTATTTCGAGTGTTCTTGTTGATCCTATTGATATTGAGACTTGGGCTGATTCAGTACCGAACGATTTGAAGCAGGCAATCGATACCGCCCATGCCAATATCACCACGTTTCATACTGCCCAGCTAGATAGTCTGCAGACTATTAGGGTTGAAACACAGCCCGGTGTTTTTTGTTGGCGAGAATCGAGGCCAATTGAGCG